>CAYYWK010000387.1:0-3746 GCA_964475345.1 uncultured Desulfobulbus sp. | reverse complement strand
GGCCCGACGGGCGCTCTTCGGCCAGACGGTGATCCGCTCAAGACCATTGCCGACATCGTTGACCTGAACGATGACCAGGGCGGCGTGCTTGTTCTGCCCGGTCTCGTCGAAGGCGACCTTGTCGTAGCCGACGATCATGCCGGGACCGCTGCTGAGGTCGGTGGCCCGCAGGGCCTCGAGGATCTTGGCCGGCTCAAGGGAGCCTGCCCGCTCGAGGGCGTCGGCGATGACGTAGATGGCGAGATAGGCATCAACCGCCTCGCCGGCGAAGTTCAGTCCATACTTGGCCTTGTATTTCTCGTTGGCCTCCTTGGCGCCGGGCTTGTTGACGTCGGTCTCCCACTCGCCGATATCGAATATCTGCGCAGCGTTCTTGCCGACCGCCTTCATGAAGGACGGATCGGCATGGCCGCCGCCGCTGCCGATGATGGCCTTCAGCTGGACGTTGTACTCGGCCAGGGTGTTGGTCAGCAGGATGGCGTCAGCGGCGTTGGAGGTCAGCAGCAGGACATCGGGCTTGGCGCGCTTGATCTTCTGGACGACCGGGCTGAGATCGGTGGAGGTGGAAGGATAGGGCTCGTCGAGGACGACCTCGTAGCCGCCTTCCTCAGCCAGTTTCTTCCACTGCGCGGCAAAGCCGGTGCCCCAGTCGCCGTTCTCATAGACGAAGGCCAGTTTCTTGACCGGGGTGTTGAACTCGGCCTGCATGTCCTTCAGGAAGGCGAACTGATCACGGGTCCACCAGCTGTCCTTGGCGGCGATGCGGAAGACGGTCTTGAAACCCTGCTCGGTGATCTTGTCGGCGACGGAGACCGGGACGACAAAGGGGATGCCGTAGCGCTCGGCCACCGCGGTGGTCGGGTAGGTGACGGCACTGTTCCAGCAACCGGTCAGCAGATGAACTTTCTCGGTATTGATCAGGCGTTCGGCCTCGGCGACGCCCTTCTCCGGTTTCGACTCCGAATCGGCGTAGATCAATTCCAGCTTCATCCCGCCGAGGGACTTGATGCCGCCTGCCGCGTTGATCTCTTCAACGGCCATCTCCCGGGCCGCTTTGCCCTGCTGGCCAAGAGACGCGGACGGGCCGGACATCGGCTCGATGTTGCCGATCTTGACGTTTTCGGCAAAGGCCGACGTACCGGCAAGCAGCGAAAACGCGACAACGGGGAATGCGATCTTCTGTAGAATGTTCATAGACTCCTCACGGTTTAGGTTTGCGCCCCAACTGGCGACGTGGAACACCGGGTGTTCCGCCGGCAAACGCGCCGCCTGCATCGATCCGGAATGGACGGGTCGGGATTCCGCCGGATATCCGCAGACAGCAGGTACTGACGGTAGGCTTCGCAAGGACCATGCCATCCATGCCGTGGAATTTCCCGTGGATTGTCTGGATATTAGGAATCTGTTATGAAGCCGCCGCCGGAAGAGGCGGCTGTTTGTCAACCGTCGACGTCAACCAGGGATGACAATGTCAACCCTGGTTGACATTGTCAGGGATGGGGTGCGGGGCTCCGGGGGCGGATCGGCGCCCCGTCACTCTTCTGCCCCGTGGCGCGGCAGCTCGCGCTTCTTCAGGCGCTTGTGGAGAGCCTGGCGGGAGACGCCGAGAAGCTGGGCGGCCCGGTTCTGGTTGTTCTGGGTGGCGGCCAGGGCTACGTCGACGGCGTAGTCGGCCAGTTCCTCCAGCGTCGGGAAATGACCGAACAGCCCCTCCAGCGGGTTGCCGTCCGGCGCCTGCTGCCGCCTCGCCGGGGCGTTGCCGGAGAGCCGCTCGGCGATCAGATGCTCGCCGATGCTCCCCCCCTCGCAGCGTGCCACCGCGTCGGCGATATAGGCCTTCAACTCCCGGACGTTGCCCCAGAACGGGTGTCCCAGCAGCAGCTGCATCGCCTCGTCGCTGACCGCCGGCACCGGCCGGTGCATGTCCGCCGCCGCCGAGGCCACCAGGTGCTCGACCAGCAGCGGGATGTCCTCGCGCCGCTCGCGCAACGGCGGCAGCTTGATCAGATGGGTGGACAGGCGGTAGTAGAGGTCCATCCGGAACCCGCCCTCCTGCCCGGCCAATCGGCCCAGGTCCCGGTTGGCGGCGGTGATCACCCTGGCGTGGCACTGTTTCGGCTGATCGGAGCCCAGCGGGTAGTAGATCTTCTCCTGCAGCAGCCGCAGCAGCTTGACCTGCGACACCTCGCTGAGATCGCCGATCTCGTCGAGGAAGATGGTGCCCCCCCGCGCCTTCTCGAGCAGCCCGGGGCGGCTGGTCTCCGCCCCGGTGTACGCCCCGCGGGTATGGCCGAACAGGGTGTCGGAGAACAGGGTGTCGTCGAGGCCGGAGATGTCGACCGCCACGAACTCGCCGCTCACCCCGGAGACCTGGTGGATGGCCCGGGCGATCAGCTCCTTGCCCGAGCCGGTCTCGCCCTGGATCAGCGCCGGCAGGCCGCTGGCGGCGACGGACTCGATATAGCGGAAGATCGCGAACATCGACGGGTTGCGGGTGACGATCGGGGCAAAGGCCGGGTTGGCGTGCGGCGCCCTGTCGAAATGGATGCCCTTCAGCGACAGCACCTCGTTGCGCAAGAGGCCGATCTCCAGCGCGTTGCGCAGCGCCGAACTGAACATCTTGAGGTCGATCGGCTTGACCAGGTAATCGTGGGCGCCCAGCCGCAGGCACTCGACGGCGGTCTCGATCTCGGAGTTGGCGGTGATGACGATCACCGGCACCTGCGGCCGGTGCACCTTCATCTCCCGCAGCACGTCCTGGCCGGACAGGTGGGGCATGTTGAGGTCGAGGAAGACCACCGGCGACTGCATGTCGGCAAGTGTCGCCAGCACCCGCCGGCTGTCGCTGAGGGTCCGGACATTGGCGATCCCCATCGACAGCAGCAGCAGGCTGTAGGCGTCGAGCTCGGACTGTTCGTCATCCACCAGCAGGATCTGGCAGTTCTTCATCGCGTCATCGATCATGGTCGCACCGCATCGTCGCGCATCCGCTTCAATCTGATCGTAAACCGGGCGCCGCGGGCGTCGTTTGCCGCCAGCAGCTCCCCGCCCATTTCCTTTTCGACTATCATCTTCGCCATATAGAGTCCCATGCCGGTGCCGGAGGAGGCGCCCTTGGTGGTGTAGTAGGGATTGAAGATCTGCGGCAGCAGATGTTCCGGGATGCCGCCGCCGGTATCGCCGATATCGATGGTCACCCAGTCCGGGTCGCAGGCGACGACGATCTCGATGATGTCCCCGTCCGACTCGCCCCTGCCCATCCGGTTCTCGAGGATGGCGTCGCGGGCGTTGGCGAGGATGTTGACGATGACGTGGATGAATTCCCCCTGGTAGCCGTAGACAATCAGGGCATCGGCGCCGGCCCGGTTCTTCACCGTCAGGGTGATGTTGCCGTGCTTCATCTGCGCCTCCATCAACTTGACGGCGTTGATGATGACGCCGAAGACATCCACCGGCTCCTTCTTCTTGGCCGGCCGGAAAAAGTTACGAAAATCGTCGATGGTCTTCGACATGAAGTGGATCTGGGAGGTGGCGCCGGCCACCAGCTTGTCGATGAAGGGCTTGGTCAGCAGGTCGTTGTACTTCGCCGCCTCGAGGCTCGAAATGTAGGTCGACAGCGTGTTCAGCGGCTGCCGCCACTGGTGAGCGATGGCGCCGAGCATCTCGCCCACGGCCGCCAGTTTCTGGGCCTGCATCAGCTGTCCCTCGGCATCCACCCGCTTGGAGATGTCGCGGATGCTGGCGAG
>CAYYWK010000386.1:0-3752 GCA_964475345.1 uncultured Desulfobulbus sp. | reverse complement strand
GGAAATCCTTTTCGGAGACAACGCCAACGATTTTCCCCTCTTGATTGACAACCGGAGCTCCGGATATCTCCTTCTTCGCAAGAAAGGCAGCGGCTTCGACCAGAGCCATCTCCTGGTTTACCAGTTGCACCGGTTGGGTCATGAGATCCGAGGCTTTCAAGGCTGTGAGCATTCGCTTTATGGCCAAATCGTAAGCGACCTGATACACTTCTTTGAAATCGCCGGGAGTGATATCGATATAGCCCTGGATGGCTTTCATGGCCTCGATGACATCCTGTTCTAAAATTTCCACCGCTAGAGATTGGGCATTGTTCTTTTCTGGCATTATGAATTCTCCCTTAAAGTTCAATAACAATACGTCAAACACGCTTTTACAGAAGGATCTCTTATCATTATTCGAATTTGCCAATAGAGTGATCAATTTTGTACTCTCGCTACCAAACCTGATTCTGCAGTTTATAGGAGAAGAATCGTATGCCGATCCCTGGAAATCTCTTGACCACTGCGATGGCAGTTATGCCTCAAACCGATGTTAAGCTGGCCCTTGACCTGGCTTTGACTCTCGATGTCCCCTTTTGGCCACAACTGCCAAACTACAGTTATTACGAAGACATGTATGTTCAGGCAGCAGAGCATTTTCCAGGCATCGTGTTGAATATGGAACATAAGACCCTGCGCTTTTCGCTGACAAAATTTATCGACGAATTCGAAGAGACCATGAGTCGGTTTGACGATCCGACCTACTTCGATATCAGTGAGACATACTCTGTCGTCTACCATGATTTTTTATCCAGAGACCTTACCGATCGACCGGCAATCCGTGGGCAGCTTGAAGGACCGATCAGCTTTGGTTTTAACATTCTCGACCAAGATGATCGTCCCATCCTGTTCGATGATACTATCCGGCCATTCATGTTCGAGTTCATGGCCAAAAGAATTAATGTTCAACTGGCACGTTTAAAGAAGCGGAATGCGAATGCCTTTATGTTCATTGATGAACCGGGCCTGCAGTTTATTTTTTCGGCAATGTCCGGTTACGGAGACCAGAAAGCGAAGACGGATCTCGATGCTTTTTTCTCGATGGTCGATGGCCCCCGAGGGATTCATCTTTGCGGCAATCCTGACTGGGACTTTCTGCTCAACCTGGATCTCGATATCCTTTCCATGGATATTTATACCAATGCTGAGATCTTTTCCGCTTGCACCGAATCAATCAAAAAATTTCTCGACCGGGGTGGTATCCTGGTTTGGGGTATTGTGCCAACCGGGTATGAAATGTTTGCTAAAGAAAGTCTCGGATTTCTGATCATGAAATTAGAAGGAATCTGGCAGCATTTAAGCAAAAATGGGATTGATATTGAGCAAATA
This sequence comes from uncultured Desulfobulbus sp., assembly GCA_964475345.1. Lineage (GTDB taxonomy): Bacteria > Desulfobacterota > Desulfobulbia > Desulfobulbales > Desulfocapsaceae > Desulfoprunum. Next base: position 2,384 of record CAYYWK010000386.1, on the reverse strand, counting down.
GTCAATCGCAGTATGTTATCGCCTGCGACCTGCTGCCTCGTCAATCCAGACAAAGGGCAAACTGTAGAAAACGCTTTTTCGCTGGTGAACCATCTTTCTCAAATGCTTAGAGAAAAATATAAGATGTTATAAAAGTCATACACACCCAAGGCTTAAAATTTCACTTCGGGGTGTTAACCAGATGCGTTTCAGCGACAGTTTTAGCTGTGGTGGATATTCCACCACCCATGGCTTGATAGAATGCCGTGCTGTCGACAAGACGGTTCGCCTGGGCCTCGATCAATAGAATTTTTGTTTGTTGAGATTGCTGTTGCGCTATGAGCAGTTGAACATAGCTGGCTGCACCCAGCGCGTACTGGCGTTGTGTTGATTCCAGAGAACCTTGCGCAGCAGTGTCGGCGGCAGAGAGCGCGGCCAGCCTTTCGGCGTCGTTCTCCAGCGCCCGCAGTACGTCGGCTACATTTCGGAAGGACTCCAACACGACATACTGGTAATTTGCCGCCGCCGCGTCGAATGCGGCAAGGGCCGCCCGTTTTTCTGCCGGCAAGCCAGGATTGAACAAGGGTTGTGTCAGTTGCCCAAGCAGGCCCCATGTGGATGAACCGCCGCTAAACAAAGCACCGGTAGTCAAAGCCAGCGTACCAAGATCAGCACTGAGATTGAGTTGTGGATAGAGATTGGCGATAGCCACGCCATATTCTGCATTTGCTTTATGCAGCATAGCCTCTGCGGCCTGAATATCTGGGCGAACCCGCACCAACTCCGAAGGCACGGTAATCGGCAGATCGACGGGAAGAGTCAACTCCTCCAATGAGATGACTGGTAAACCTTTCTCTCCTGGCGCTTGTCCGACAAGTACCGCCAGCAAATGTTCACTATGTTGGAACTGGTTGCGCAGCAGCGGAATGCTGGCGCGAGTCTGTTCAACTTCGGTTTGCATGGCCAGCACCTCGTCAGGGGTTGCTTGGCCGAGGCGCACCCGCTCTCTAATGAGGCTCAGTTGTTTTTCCTGAGCCTCAAGGATGGCCTCCGTGGCCTGAATTTGTGCTGCCAGCCTGGCCTTGGTAACAACAGTGGTGACGATATTGGCCACCAACGTCAGCTGTGCTCCTTCCAGCTGGTAGCGCTGATAGTCGACATTGGCGGCAAGGGCTTCAAGAGCGCGGCGATTGCCGCCGGCTAAATCGAGATTGTAATGCACCCCGACGCCGGCATTGTACAGACTGAACTCCCGAGAGTCCCCCGTCTGTCCCGATGTGGCGGGACTGAACCGCTGGCGAAGGCCACCGAGGTTGGCTTCAACCTGGGGGTAAAGGGTATTCCCCGCCCGTGCGACATACACCTCCTGTGCCTGGCGCAGAGTAGCCTGGGCTTTTACCAGAGTGGGGCTGGCCTGCAGAGCTTTCTCGATCAGGGCGTCGAGCTTTGCTGAACCAAGTTCATGCCACCATTGCGGGTTGACCACTCCCCCTTCAATGAGCTGCTGTGGTCCCCCCAGTGCTGTAGGAGCTGAGGCAGTGTGTGCCGGAAAGGGGGTTGCAATGTACGCCGCCACCTCGGGTTTTGCCGGGCGATTAAAATCCGGACCTACGGCACACCCAGTCAGCAGACCGATCATAACGACCGAGGCAATAAATTTATACATGTATGCGAATTTCATCGGAATCCCTCTGTCAAATAGACAATACTCACTCAATAGACCGCCCTTCACCAACTTCCTCGTAGGTCACTCCATCGCGAATGTGATAAATACGCTTGAACGTCGGGATGATCTTTTCGTCGTGGGTGACAACGATGATCGCAGTCTCGAACTGCTGCGCCATATCGTTCAATATCCGAATCACCGCCAGGGCGCGTTCGCTGTCAAGCGGGGCGGTGGGCTCATCGGCGAGGATCACCGGCGGGCGATTGACCAGGCCTCTGGCAATAGCAACCCGCTGCTGTTCTCCGCCGGAAAGTTGTGACGGCATGGCCTTGGCGCGATGTTCCACATCAAGCGCTTTAAACAGCTCGATTGCCCGACTGCGCGCCTCGGGATTCGGTTTGCCTGCGAGCATTGGCAGCAAGGCGACGTTGTCGGTAACATCAAGAAACGGGATGAGGTATGGTGCTTGGAATATAAAGCCAATTTTGTCACGACGAAGTGCCCGCAAGTCCTTGACCTTCCAGCCGTCATCATAAATAATCTCATCGCCGAGAATCATCCGCCCGGAGGTCGGCTCGATCACCGCGCCCAGACATTTAAGCAATGTGCTCTTGCCGGACCCTGAAGGTCCAACCAGCCCGACCACCTCACCAGGAGCAACCTGCATATCCACGCCTCTCAAGGCATCGACCGCGGTATCTCCACTGCCATAGCGCTTTTTCAAGCCTTCGATACGGAC
>CAYYWK010000385.1:0-3760 GCA_964475345.1 uncultured Desulfobulbus sp. | reverse complement strand
CGCCTGCTGCGGGTGGCCAACAGTGACAGCCCGCTCTTTCTCCACAGTGCGGAAAAGCAGTACTACTACCTCACCGCCGGTCGCTGGTTCCGCGCCAGGAGCCTTCCTGGCCCCTGGTCATCGGCCAGCACCGACCTCCCCCCCGATTTCGCCGCCATCCCCGACGATGACGAAGCGGCCTTTGTCAAGGCTGCAGTGCCCGGCACCCGTGACGCCAGCGATGCGGTACTGCTCTCTTCCATTCCGTCCACAACCGCGGTCAGCGTCAAAACCACCGACGAGAAGGTCGTCTACGACGGCAAACCGAGTTTCGTGGCGATCAAAGGGACGACGGTCAGCTATGCGATCAACACCTCCAGCCCGGTGTTCCTGGTAGACGGCGGCTATTACTGGTGCAGCGGCGGCACCTGGCTCTACAGCGCCTCGCCCGGCGGTCCCTGGCACTACACCTCGACGGTGCCAGCCGCCATCTACACCATCCCCGCCAGCCATCCCGCCTACAATGTCACCTATGTCACCGTCCAGAGCGCCACGCCCACCACCATCGTCTACAGCCAGACCTCGGGCTACAGCGGCGAGTACGTGGCGGCAACGGGAGTGGTGATGTTCGGGATGGGCATGGTGGCCGGGGCCATCCTCGCCGACGACGACTGGCACGGCTACCGTTATTATTATCCACCCTGCTACTACTCGTACGGCCGGGCCACCGTCTACCATTATGGCTATGGTGGCTATGTCTCGCACTACGGCTACGGCGGCTACGCCGCCAGGACCAGTGTCGCCTACGGCCCCTACGGCGGCGCCGGCCGGACCACCGCCTACAACTCCCGCACCGGCACCTACTCGCGCAGCGGCTACCGCTATGGTCCAGGCGGCAGCGCCGGTTACCGGCAGGCCTACAACCCCTACACCGGAGGCTACGCCGAGCGCGGCCGGGTGAATACCGCCTACGGCTCGGCCGGCCGCTTCTATGCCGAACAGGGCGGCCGGTCGGTGCAGGGCGGCTCCCGCTCCGGAGCCTACGGTTCGGCTGCCGGGATCCGCTCGAACACCACCGGCGCCGGCGCCGCAGGCTGGGATACCGCAAGAGGTCAGGGTGCCGTCGCCCGCGACCGCTCCGGCAATGTTTATGCCGGTCGCAACGGCAATGTCTACAAAAAGGAGAGTGACGGCAACTGGAGCCAGCGCAGCGGCGGCAGCTGGCAGTCCACCGCCCCCAGCCGCAGCCTGGAAAGCCAGGCCCAGGCGCGCAACTGGGGTAACGCCCAGAGCGCACGGGTCAATCAGGCTCGATCCGCGGGATACTCCCGGCCGTCAGGGACGTACCAGCGCCCGGTGCGTTCCGGAGGGGGACGGCGCCGCTGACAGAGTCCATGGCAGCCTTGGAACCCCGGGCTGCCTGTTGCTGAGGCCCGCGCAGGAAGTCGCTCCGGCGGGCTCTTTGAGATTGAGGCAGAACGAGTGAGGCATACCCCTTCCTGCGGTTTGCTGCCCTGTCATTCTGAGAATTTACTCCCGCCGACACCCTCCGTTGTCGGCTGCTGTTGCGATCTCCCCGCCGAGGGCGGCGATGTTGGCCTGCTGGGCCCTGACCCAGGCATCATGGCTGGCACCGTTCGGAACACGGACCATGTCGCTGCGCCGGCTGATCACGGCCGAGCGGCCGGCAGGTGAAAACAGCGACCAGGAAACGGCCAGCCGTGCCTCCTGCCCCAGTTCTCCTTCCATCGCCAGAATGTCGACGGTCACCTGGCAGGCCGCCTCACCGGCGCCGGGATAGAGGACGACCGGCCCTGCACCCGGCCTGCTTGCCAATACCTCGGCAAGGGCCCGGGCGAAATCCTTCTCGACATCGCCCGCCCAGCGGTGATAGTCGCTGAGTCGATAGCTGCTGGCGCCGCTGCCTGTGGCGATCTGCGAGCGCCTGAGAATATCGGGGGCGGAGACCGGGCCGATCACCAGCACCGGACCGGTCTCATTTCCCGCCGGAGATTTAGCCGAACCTGTGGCGAACAGGCTGTAATAGGCAACCTCGGGCGACTTCGGACTGCAGGCGGCAAGCACGGCAACGAGCAGGCCGGTCACCATCAAGGTGAGCATGCGGATGTCAGCGTGTGGTTTCATTCTTTTCCTTCTCCTTGCCGAAGATGATCGATTGCGGCTGCAGTTCCAGGCTGGTGGCCAATTCCCGCAGCGAGCGCAGGGTGAGAGCCAGCTCCTCCATGGTCTTGCCGGCCTTGAAGACCAGCGGCGAATCCTTGCCAGCCATGCCCTGCAGTTCGCCCAGGGTCTTCTCCAGGGCGGCAAGAGTCTGCTGCAGCTGCGGGACCGTTCCCTGGTCCACAGTGCGGGCCAGGTCGCCGATATCCTTCAGGCTGTTCCTCGCTTCGCCGAGCAGGGCCTGAATGTCCCCGCCTATCTGGTCGAAGGGGATCTTCTCGAGTTTATCGCTGATCTCAACCAGGTTCTCCTGCAGTCTTTCGAAGGCCCCGGGAATGGTGGGAACCACAGGGTATTTGCCGATGTGGGCCAGCGTCGCCTTTTCGGCGCCGGGGTGAAAGCCGAGGTTGATCATCAGCTGGCCGGTCAGCAGGTTGCCGCTCTGCAGCTGGGCCCGCAGTCCCCGTTCTTCGACCAGCCACTTCAAGAGGGCCTCGTGCCCCTGGTCATCGGCCAGCAGCTTCTCCTGGCTGTTGATCACCTTGACCCGTTCCGGCTCGATGGTCACCATCACCGGCACCCGGAAATTTTTGATCTCGCCGTCGTAGACCAGTTCCAGGTTGCTCACCTCGCCGACCTTGATGCCGTAGAGTTCCACCGGGGCGCCAATCGCGAGGCCACGCACCGACTGGTCGAAGACCAGGATCCACTGGCGGCGGATCGCATAGCTTTTCTCCATGATGCTCTCGCGGTCGGCATAGAGCCGGAAGGAGGCGTTCTCCTCGGCTTCCGGCCCCGGCTGCAAGTCTCCCGGCAGATCGAAGGCGATGCCGCCACGGACGATCGACACCACCGATTCGGTATCGACCTTCAGGCCCTGGGCGTTCAGGGAAAAATCGAACCCGCTGGCGTTCCAGAAACGGGTATTTTTGGTGACCCGGAGGTGATGCGGCGCCTCGATGAAGACCTGGATGTCGACCTGCCGGCCATCCTTGCTGAAATCGTAACCGACCACCGTGCCGACCTGGATCTGCCGGTAGTAGACCGGGGCACCGATATCCAGTGAACCGAGGCGATCGGCATGGAGCCAGAAATGACTCCCGGGCTGGCCATGGGTGACCACCGGCGGTCTCTCCAGGCCATTGAAGGTCTTGGTCGGCTTGCCGTCCTTGCGGGGATCGACGCCGATATAGGCCCCGGAGAGAATGGTGCCCAGTCCGGACACATTCCCGGCCTTGACCTCGGCCCGGACAACCCAGAATCTGGTGGTGTCGGTCAGGTAGGGCTCGCTCTCCTTGATCAGCCGGGCCTTCACCAGCACCTTGGGGGTGTCCTTGACGAAGCCTATTTCAGTGATCTGGCCTATCTCCACATCCCGGTAGCGGATCTTGGTCTTGCCGGCCTCGAGACCTGCGGCGTTCTCGAAGATGATGCTGATGGTCGGCCCCTTCTCGTTGATCGCCTTGATGGCGAGCCAGCAGCCGACCACCAGGGCGACGAGCGGCACCACCCATATGATCGAAAAGCCGCGCTTGGTCCTCATCCCGGCGCCTGCGGCAAAGTGCTCCAGATTGGGTTGTTCGGTCATGATTTTTCCTCG
>CAYYWK010000384.1:0-3761 GCA_964475345.1 uncultured Desulfobulbus sp. | reverse complement strand
CACCCGCCGAGTACGTCGACGCCGCCCGCAACATGGCCGTCGCCATCACCGACTCAAACCATGTCGCCGCCGCCCAGGCCCCGACACCGCCCGCCACCATCGCCCCCGGCGACAACCGCAACGCCCTGATCATCTCCAACATCGGCGAAACCTACCTGATCAGCGGCAGCGACACCTTCAACAGCTACTACGGCAAGATGACCTCCCGGGTCGGTATCGAGGCCAACCAGAACCGGCTGTCGCTGGAAGGATCGGAAGACGCGGTCGTCCAGCTTGAGAACATGCGCGACGGGTTGTCCGGCGTCTCGCTGGAAGAGGAAATGGTCGAGCTGATCATCTACCAGCGGGGCTTCGAGTCATCGGCCAAGTTCCTCTCGACGGTGGACGAACTGATGAACACCCTGATCAACATCAAATAGACCGCCTCATTGGCCATTGACAGCGAGGTACGCATATGAAGGTCACTGAAAACACCACCTACCGGATGCTGCAGACCAACCTCGGCCGCATCAGCACCAGGCTCGAAGACCTGCGCTTCGAGGGTTCGTCCGGCATCAGCCTGAACAGGCCCTCCGACGATCCGGCCTCGATCAGGCCTGTGCTCACCACCCGCACCCAGATCCGCCACAACGAGCGCTACCTCGAAACCATGGGCGTGACGCTGGACAAGATGGAGGCCACCGACGGCTATCTCGCCAACGTCGAGAACGTCCTGGTCCGCGCCAAGGAACTGGCGATCAATGCCGTCAATGGCGGTCTGAGCAACGAGGACTTGTCTACGCTTGCCGACGAGGTGGCGGAGCTCCGCCAGCAGATCCTCGATTCGGCCAACGCCAAGGTCGACGGGAAATATATCTTCGCCGGCTACGAGGAGAACACCATCCCCTTCGTGCCGAACCCAGGCTACATTCCGGCCACCGATCCCCCAACCCCAGGCCAGTACGACCCCGCCGACAGCACGACCTGGCCGTACTACTACCAGGGCGACAACAACCCGACGCGGCTGGAAATCACCCCCGGCGAATTCCTGCAGGCCAACCTCACCGGCAACGACCTGTTCTTCGGCGTCACCAACGGCAGCTGGGCCGCCTCTCCGCCTGCCGCCAACCAGTCGGATGCCGGCAGGATCGACATCCTCGGCACCCTGACCCGCCTGGAAGAGGCCATCCGCGCCGGCAACATAGACGACCCGCTCGGTGCCGGCGGCAGCATCCAGGCCCAGATCGACAACCTCGAAGTCTCCGCCGACCAGGAGCGCCGCCTGCGCAGCCAGCTCGGCAACCGTGCCGCCCGTGTCGAGGCGGCGATGCTGCACCAGGAGGATGTCCAGGTCGACCTGAAGTCCATCCTCTCCCGCTACCAGGACACCGACATCATCGAGAACTTCAACGAGATCGTCAAGCAGGAGACTGCCTTTCAGGCGGCACTCAGCATCACCTCGAAGGTCTCCGACATTTCGATTCTCGATTACTTTTAAATGGTCACCCTTCGAAAACCGCCGCATGCTCCGCAAGTGCATGCCGTTAAGGAATTGACATCTTCCAGGCTTCCACCTATTATCCAGAGGCAGTCAGGGAGTCGGAAACGTCACGCATGCACCCTCTGCTCGTCCCGGGCTGTGTCACCTTCCACATTGTGATTTGTCCTTTACCAGGAGCGTAACATGCTGGTTTTGACCAGGAAAGTCGGAGATGGCATCTTCATCGGTGATGACACCCTCATCAAGATCGTCGAGATCAAGGGCGGGGGTGTGCGGATCGGCATCGAAGCCCCGGAAAACAAGAAAATTTACCGCCAGGAAGTCTACGAGCGGATCATCGAGGAAAACAGGGAGGCCGCCAAATGGAACATGGCGGACCTCGATAGCCTGAGCGAGAATCTCATCAGCGGGAAAACGAAATGAAGACCATACAGACACGATTCGGAGAGGTTGACTACGACGAGAACAACCTGCTCAATTTCCCGGCGGGCTTGATCGGTTTCCCCAACCTGCACCATTTCATCGTCATGCCGAACAAGAAGGAAGGCCCGCTGTTCTGGATCCAGAGCGTCGATGACCCCGATATCGCCTTCATCCTCACCGACCCCACCAATTTTTTCCTCGATTACGCGGTAATTCCGGAAAGCTCCGAGAGAAACATCCTGCATATCGAAGAGGAAGACGAGTGTTTCGTCCTCTCCGTCGTCACCGTCCCTCCGGACCAGCAAATCACCATCAACCTCTCGGCCCCGATACTCTACGCACCCAAGACCAACAGGGCGATCCAGGTCATCCTGGAAAACACCGGCTACAAGCCGAAGACGCCGCTGCCGGCACCATAAGCCGGCAGCCGTCTGCAGACGGACGCCCCTGAAACCCACCCTTCCACGTTGACAGGGCAGGCAAGCGCAGCAGCCGCTTCCTGCCCTGCTGCCGTTTGTGCACCCTGCATTCTCCACAGCTATCGTTTTGATCATTTAGTGTTTTTTCCCCTAAAGATTATGACTTACCAGACGAAACGTATGATACCTGCGAGGTAAACCAAAGAGACCTTACGTTTGTACATGGATTGCAAACGACGCCAAAGAACACCTTCAAGGAGGAAACTATCATGGCACTGACAATCAATACAAACGTAGCTTCACTGAACGCCCAGAGAAATCTCGGCAAATCCCAGTCCGACATGGCCCGCGCCATGCAGCGGTTGTCATCGGGCCTGCGGATCAACTCCGCCAAGGACGACGCCGCCGGCCTGGCCATCTCGGACCGCATGACCTCCCAGATCAGGGGGCTCAACCAGGCGGCACGCAACTCCAACGACGGCATCTCCCTGGCCCAGACCGCTGAGGGAGCACTGCAGGAGACTACCAACATTCTGCAGCGGATGCGGGAACTGGCCATCCAGTCCGCCAACGACACCAACAGCGCCAACGACCGCGCATCCCTGCAGGCGGAAGTCAACCAGCTCAAGCAGGAGATGAGCAGGATCGCCGAAACGACGGAATTCAACGGCAAGAAGCTGCTCGACGGCACGCTGACATCGGCCCAGTTCCAGGTCGGCGCCAACGCCAACGAAACCATCTCTTTCGGCATCAGGTCGGCCCGCGCCTCCAATCTCGGCAACAACTCACTGGCCTCGAGCAACACCACAGCCAACTTCAGCATCGAAGCTGCAACATCAGCGACAACCGGCACTTCAGCCAACGATGTCATGGCCCAGACCCTGACGGTGGTCGGATCCCGCGGCTCACAGACGGCATCGGTTGCCACCGGCAACACCGCCAATGTCATCGCCAGCAAGATCAACTCGATCTCCGCCGATACCGGTGTTACGGCGACAGCCGTCACCACTGCCACCCTCGGTGCCCTCAACGCCAACGGCAGCCTCAGCTTCAACCTGCAGGGGACCAACGCCATACCGTCCTCGATCAATGCCACCGTCCTTTCCAACGATCTGACCAACCTGGTCAGCGCCATCAACGAGCAGTCCGGGAACACCGGCATCACCGCTACCATCAGCCCCGACAAGACCAGCGTCATTCTCGAGCAATCGACTGGCTATGATATCAAGATTACAGACTTCTCACACAGCGCCGGCGCCGCCACCATCCAGCTGACCGGCAGTGCGGGGGCTGCTGTGACACTTACGGAGACCGGCGGCGCTGATAACGATTCGTCAACGGTTGGCGGCGAGATCACCTTCAATGGTTCTGAAGGCTTCAATGTCACCAGCGATATCGCCGATACCGCCGGGTCACTTTTCCAGGCGCCTGCAAGCGGG
>CAYYWK010000383.1:0-3767 GCA_964475345.1 uncultured Desulfobulbus sp. | reverse complement strand
CGGGAAGGCATCGAGCGTCTGCTGAGACAGCACCTTCGGGGTGCCGTCGAGGTTGGTCGAGGGCAGCGCGACGATGCTTTTGCCGTCCTTGCAGGTGGTGGCGCCACGGTTGAAGTCCACCAGCCCGCCGATGCCGGAATAGAGCATGCCGGCCTGGGAGTCGGAACAGATCTGGCCGGTGAGGTCGATTTCCTGGGCCATGTTGATGGCCACCATCCTGGTCTGCTGGCTGATCACCCGGGCGTCGTTGACGTATTCGGTGGGGCGGAAGCAGAACAGCGGGTTGTCGTTGACGGCGTCGTACAATTCCCGGGTGCCCATGCAGAAGCTGGTGACGATGCGGCCGCGGTCGCTGGACTTGCGCGAGCCGTTGACGACCCCGGCGCGGATCAGGCCGAGGATCGAGTCGGTGATCATCTCGCTGTGGATGCCGAGGTCCTTCTTGTCCTTGAGGAATTCCATCGTCGCATGGGGGATGCGGCCCAGGCCCTGCATCCGCCCGAGACCGAACTGGACGGTGGCGCCGTCGGGGACCAGGGTGGCGATATGGCGGCCGATCATCCGGCTGATCTCATGGATCGGCTCGTCCTCGCGCTCGATCAGCGGCACCTCGGCGGGTACCAGGATATCGATGTCGTAGATGTCGATGATGCTGTCGCCAAGGGTCCAGGGCATCTGCGGGTTGACCTGGGCGATGATCAGCGAGGCGTTCTCGACAGCGCTCTTGACGATGTCCACCGAGATGCCGAGGCTGACCTTGCCGTGGGCGTTCGGCGGGGTGATCTGGATCAGGGCCACGTCGAGCGGCAGCAGCCCGGATTTGAAGAGGTGGGGGATATTCGACAGCAGGATCGGGGTATAGCTGCCGAGGCCCTCTCGGATCATGTCGCGGACGTTCTGGCCGATGAAGAAGGAATTGATCCGGAAACAGTCGGCGAATTTTTTCTGGGCATAGGAGGCGTCGCCCTTGGTGAAGAGCTGGACGATCTCGACGTCCGAGAGCTCGCCACCCCGCGCGGTCAGCGCCCTGACCAGTTCGGTCGGTTCGCCGCAGCCGGTGCCGATGAAGACCCGCTGCCCCGAGCGGATCTCCTTTACCGCCTGCTGCGGGTTGCGTACCATCCGTGCGTAGCGTTCCTGCCAGTTGCTGTCAAACTCCATATCGGTGCACCTTCGTGGAAGAGGTTGTGGTCATGCCTGGGTTTCGGCGGTTCAGCCGCGTCTGCCTTCGATCGGCCGGGCCAGGGTGATCCTGGCGTCGGCAACCACCGGGTCGGTGCCGATGTCGCCGACGATGAAGGGGTTGATGTCGAGTTCGGTGATCTGCGGGAAATCGGTGGTCAGCTGGCTGATCCGCTGCAGACCGGTGGCGATCGCCGGTATGTCGACCCCCTTCTGGCCCCGCTTGCCTTCGAGGATGCCGTAGGAGCGGGTCGACTTGAGCATCTGGATGGCCTCCTCCTGGGTGATCGGGGCGAGGTGGAAGGTGACGTCCTTCATGACCTCGACGAAGATGCCGCCCAGGCCGAACATCAGCATCGGCCCGAACTGCGGGTCGCGGCTCATGCCGAGGATGATTTCCAGGCCGGGATCGGCCATCCTCTCCAGGTAGACCCCCTCGATCCGGGCATTGGGGACCTGCTGGAGGATGCGCATCATCATCAGGTCGAAGGCGTCACGGACCTGGTGGACGGTGGCGAGGTTGAGCTTGACCCCGCCCATGTCGCTCTTGTGGACGATGTCCTGGGAAACGATCTTCATCGCCACCGGGAAGCCGATGCCGCGGGCGTACTCCATAGCCTCCTCGGCGGAGGTGATCAGCCGTCCCGGCAGGACGTTGAAGCCGTAGGCATCGAGGATCTTCTTGGCCTTGCTCTCGTTGAGCTGGAAGATGCCGTTGCTGATGTTGCGGCCGATGATCCGGGAGGCCCGGCGGCGGTTGACCCGGAAGCGGGTGACGATGCGGGGCGGGCGGTTCTTCCAGGTGGCGTACTGGTACATGACCTTCAGCGCAGCCACCGCCCGCTCCGGCGACTCGTAGTCGGGAAGGCCGGCCGCAGTCAGCTCCTGGCGGCCGGGCAGGACCTCCTTGCCGCCCATGAACGAGGCCAGCACCGGCTTGCTGCCGTCAATCGAGCGGGCGATGATCCTGGCCGTCGCCTTGGCGTCCGTCATCGCCTGGGGGGTGAGGATGACGATGATCGCATCCACCGAGACGTCGCTCTGGGCCGCCAGCAGCGCATCGGCATAGCGTTCCGGCGGTGCGTCGCCGAGGACGTCCACCGGGTTGCCGACGGAGGCCGCGGCCGGCAGCTTGTCGCGCAGCGAGGTGGCGGTGTTGGTCTCCAGTTCGGCAACCGTCATTCCGGCATGCTCCACCGCATCGGCCGCCATAGTTCCCGGGCCGCCGGCGTTGGTGATGATCAGCACCCGGTCGCCCTTGGGCAGCGGCTGCATCGACAGGGCAGTGGCGTAATCGAAGAGCGCCTCGAAGGTGTCGGCGCGGATGATCCCGGAGCGCTTGAAGGCGGCACCATAGGCGGTGTCGGCCCCGGCGAGGACGCCTGTGTGGCTGGCGGCGGCCTTCTGGCCGGCCTGGCTGGTACCCGACTTGAGGATGACCACCGGTTTGTGCGAGCAGGTGTCGGTGGCGGTCTTGATGAAGGAGTCGCCGGCGACGATGTTCTCGAGGTAGCCGACGATGACGTCGGTGTCCGGGTCGCCTGCAAAGTATTCGAGCAGGTGATCCTCGTTGATGTCGGCTTTGTTGCCGATGCTGATCAGTTTGGAGAGGCCGAGGTTGCGCCCCTCCGCCAGGTCGAGGATTGAGGTGCAGAGGGCCCCCGACTGGGAGAAGATGCCGATTTTTCCCTGTTTCGGCAGTTTCCCGGCAAAGGAGCTGTTCAGCTTGTTGGCGGTGTTGAGCAGGCCCAGGCAGTTGGGGCCGACCAGGCGGGCGCCGCTGCGATGGCAGAGCTCGGTCAGCTCGCGCTCGAGGGCGGCACCTTCCTCGCCGGTCTCCTTGAAGCCGGCGGTGATCATGATGATGCTCTTGGCGCCCTTTGCCAGCGCATCCTTGACAGATGCCAACACGTGCGGCTTCGGTACTGCAACCACCGCCTGATCGACGGTGCCGGGGTATTCCCTGAGGCTTGGGTAGACCTTGAAGTCGAACAGCGTTCCGCCGGAGGGGTTGATGGGGATGATTTCGCCGGTGAAGCCGCCCCTGACCAGATTGGCGAGGATGTCGTGGCCGACCTTGCCCGGCTGGCGGGATGCGCCGATGACGGCGACTTTTTCCGGGAAGAAGAGATGTTCAAGCATGGTGGTAATTATCCTCTGGTAAGGTGCGGTTGATAGATGAAAGGGCAGCCGGTCCTGTGTCCTGGGAGGGAGGGCACAGGGACAGTCTATAGCAAGAATGGCCCTGGTGCAAGGAGGGGGCCGGTCAATTGGCAGTCAATGCCGGCAGGGAACGGCGATGGCCGGTGCAGCTGTGTGCCGGGGAAAGCTCCGTCCTGCAGGGACGGTGAGAAATCGCAGCGAATACAGGTGGTTTTTTATTGCACCTTTTGAGTTTTTTCCGTACCTTCAGTTATACCTAAATTTTTCTTATGGTCAGTATAAGAAAGAGACATTTCAGCCTTCCGGAGCGGTGGCTTGCCCGCTGCCCCACAAAGACAGACCCCGACATCCTGGTGCCATGATACTCAAGCCGATCAAGCCAAAACGGATATCCGACCAGGTCTTCGAACAGATTCGAGAAC
>CAYYWK010000382.1:0-3778 GCA_964475345.1 uncultured Desulfobulbus sp. | reverse complement strand
GCCACACCCAATGCATCGGCCACCTGCCTGCGCGTCATCCACCCCCCCCCGTCTTTCAGAGCTCGAAGCGCTGCCTGCTGGTCGTCTGGCATCCGACCCATGGCCTTCTGCTCGTCGGCGTCCTTCTGCTGGTTCTTCGTCCAGTCGCTGAAGTCCATCACCCGGTAGTACTCACCGCTGCCGGGCTTGGGGCTGATCACGATGTCGAAGTCCCGACCGCTGCGGCCAGCGAGAACAAGGCGACGCTGTGGCTCGTCCTTCAGGGGCTGGCCTCTGTCGTCTGGGATGTGGTGAAGGGTGAGCACGGCGTTCGCCGCGCCTGAGATCGCGCTGTGCCCGCTGAGGGCCTCCACGCCGGTGAGGTCGTGGGCCTTGTTGTTGTGGTGGATCAGCAGCAGGGTGCCGCCGGCTTCAACCACTGCATCCTTCAGGTCGTAGAGCACGGCGGCGAGCTCGGGATCGTTCTCGGTGCACGAGAGAGAGCGGGAGATGGACCGCAGGCTGTCGATCACGACCAGGGCGCCCGGGTACTGGCGGATCGTGTCGAGGGCGGCGTCGATGTCGGTTTCGTTGAGCCTGAAGTGCGGGGACAGGATCAGGCCTGCATCGCCGTAGATGCCGTGAGCTTCGAGCATGTCGGCGGTGTCGCCGTCGCTCTGGTCGTCGGTGATCAGCACCACCGGCCGCTGGAGGGGTGTGTCGAAGTCGAGCACGCGGTGCTGCTTCCGCACGGCGGCGATCAACGCCACTGCGAGCCGGGTTTTTCCGACCTTGGGACGGCCGCCGATGATCGTGAGGTCACCCTCTGGCACGAGGCCAGGCACCAGCCAGGTGACGCGCGGGCGTTCCATGGCCAGGCGATCGGCCGCGGTGAGGGCCTTGAAGCATCGGCCTTGCTGGCGGTCCTTCGCACGAAGCACCATCTCGGCGATTTCCTGGCGGTTGATGTCCTTCAGCCCCAGGGCCTTGGCGATGTGGAGCAGCTTCACCCGCCGGCGGAGGCTGTTCCGTTCGCGTGCGGCGAGGTGATCCACTGCACGCTCGAAGCAGCGCATTGCGCGGCCATGGCCGATCTTCCGCTGGTCTCGTTTCGCTCGGCTGGCCTGTGGCTTGCTGTCGGGGCGCTGGGGGGCGGCTGCGGGCTTCGATCGAAGGTCGTGGCGCCGCTTGTCGTAGCCGTGGGCACCCGCCGCATCCCAGAACGATCCGGAGGCCCGGGTCTTGGTGGAGCGGAGCACCTGGGCGGCAGCGTCCCTGCTGGGCCAGAGGTGCCCCATGAGGTCGAGGGCCTCGCCGTCAGGGTCGGGGCTGCCGGCCTCTGCCAGCGCTGCCGAGCACCCGCACAGGGCGTTGCGATCGTCGGGGTAGGTGCCGTTCCCCTCGATGCGGCGGGGGATGTAGCTGGCGGCCTTGTGGATCTCTTCGATGCCACGGGCGGGCAGCTCGGGGCGGGTGCCGCTGTCGAGGCACAGCCTGGGCCTGCCGATGGCCGGCGGTGGTGTCTCGGCCACCGTCATGGGCAGGCAGACCTCAAGGTCGTCGGGCAGGTAGCGGGTGTTGTTGACGTGCACCAGCTCGGCGAACTTCCCTGTTGGTTTGCCGGTCTTCTTGTCGATGTAGGCGAAGCCGGGCACCCGCATCAGGCGGGAAATGTTCTTGCAGTTGGTGTCGCTTTTGCAGTGGTCGATCAGCCGGGTCTGTAGGGCCTCCCACTCGGCGCGGGGCAGGGGGTGCCGCAGCGCCCACCAGTTGTGGACGGACTTGCCGCCGGTGAGCACCTGGGCTGTGGGTTCGGGGAGACCGAGTTCCTGCCAGGCCTGCAGCTGCCACGGGATGTCGTCCTGCTTGCTGTCCCACTCGACGAACAGCAGGTGGCTGTCCGGGCAGTCGTCATCAATGACGCAGTTGCTTGGCTTGCCGGTCTTGCCATTGATGCCACTGGCGCCGGTGGCGTTGCCGGTGACGAAGTAGACCCCCTGGCTGGCGTTGTCGCGCTCGAGCTCGGCCAGGTTGAAGCCGTGGAGGTCGGCGCCCCGGCGGGATCGGTTGGATCCGGTGGGGCTGATGGTGCGGAAGTAGGTGGCGGCGGGATCCTTGCCCAGCAGGCGCAGGAACTGGATCGCCGTGTGTTCGCCTGTAGTCGGATGGGCTACGGAGCCGCTACGATCGGCGGGTGTCGGATCCTCTGGTTCTGATGCCTGCAGAACTGCCTCGGTAGACTGCAGTGGAGCTACGGCCATGGTTCTTCCTGGTTGTGGTGAGAGCCCGATTCACTTCCCGCCTGGACAGCTCGGTGAATCGGAAAGATTGAGAGAGGGGGTCGGTTCGCGCCGGCCCCCTCTTCTTGTGTCAGCCCTTCGCCGGTGGCGGCGCGGTGGCAAGCCGCCTGATCAGTTCCGTCACGGTCACCCCCTCAGAGGTGGCGCGGTCCCGGAGGGCCTGCAGCTCTGGACGGGGCAGCCGGATATTCAGCTGCGGCCGTGGGCGGCGATCGCTGGCGGTGGCCATGGGTCGGCGGCGGAACTACATCAATTCTGCGTCTAGACGCAACCCCCCCCGTCAGCCCCTCACCTGCGGCGCGTTGATCTCCACCATGAGCACGGCGGCCAGGGCCTGGCGCACGAGCTCGGGCACCGGCAAGTCGAGCTCACGGCTGGCCTGCTGCAGCCGCTGAAAGCTGGCCCCATCGACGGCGGCACCGATCGCGCGCGGCTCTGCCATGGCGGCGGCCTGTTCGGCCTCGCGCTGAAGTGTGAGCTCTGCCTTCTCGGTCATTCCTCCCCCTCCACGTCATCGTCCAGGGCGTCGTGGCCAACGATCGACACCTGAACGCCTGGCGCGGCGAAGGCGTCCGCGAGCTTGCTGTGCGCGTCGATGTTCCCCGACGCATACCCCGCCATGGGGTCGACTCCAGCGCCGAAGCCATCCATCCATCCACCCGCCGGCTTGTAGGGGCGGCGGCGGCGTTCAGCGGGCACGGCGGCGCCTCCTGAGCTTGAGCTGCCCGAACCGGGCCAGCAGGTCGGCACGCCAGGCGGCGCGATAGGTGGCCTCTGAGTACGGCTCAGGCAGGAGATCCGCCGGCCGCTGCTGCTCATACAGCGCCTGCACCCGTAGGCGGAACAGTGCAGAGTCTCGGGGGGTGTTGCTCATGATCAGCAGGACACAATGCTGTAGTTAATAACATTCTCAAACGTGTTAACTATGTCTCCCTGGGTAATGGTTAAGGTGCTGATTGGGCTGCCATTGGGGATAATCAGCGGGCAGCCTGTGACCACTCCGGTGGATTCGGCCACGATCGTCGGCACTGCAAAGCCAGGGCCTGAGAAGCCGATGAACTCCTGCGGCTGGATCTCAGTTGCACAGTCGGGCGGGCCTGCTGCCAGCGTGATCCAGTTGAGGCAATAACTGCCGGTTGGTTCACCACCGCCAGCCTCGCAACCTTCGGCCTCCTGTGTCTCGAACCTGCCGCCATTGGCGCACAGGATCCGCGCCTTGTAGGTGCCGGCGGTGATCGAAGCCACCGACAGGATGAAATCATCGGTGGCCGGATCGCCCAGCTGCTCCCCATCACGGAACCACTGAATGATGGCTCCCTCACCACCGCACGGGTCGGGCGCCTGCAGCGGGACGCATGGATCGCCCGGCTCTCCCTGATCGATCAGGACACTGATGGGGCCGGCGTCTTCATAGGCCTGCTCGTCGATCGGTTCCTGTTGCTCGGGCCACTCGATTCGATACCAGACGTCGCCCCGGTCATCGCTGCGGCTGGTGGAGC
>CAYYWK010000381.1:510-3783 GCA_964475345.1 uncultured Desulfobulbus sp. | reverse complement strand
CGACGTCGAACAGCAGGTCGGCGAGTACCTGCTGCTGGGCGGTTTCCATGGTCCGGATATCGTCACGGTTGCCGGCGACGATATCCATGTTGGCCATGTCCTACAGCGCTTCATCCTCACCGTAGGCCTGCAGCAGGCGCTGCAGGTTCTTCTTCGTTTCCGGTCGACAGATGGCGAGGATGCACGGTTAGTTGGGGACATCAAGGAAGCGGTCGATCATCCGGCAGACCTTCTCCGGGATCGTTCGCCGGCCGGGGGTGGAGAACCGCGAAGTGTCAGTACAGGGAGGGATGACCAGCGCCTTTTTGCCGTCGAAGTTGTGACAGGAGCCATACTGGTTGAGGATCTCCTGCCGGGTGCTGGTGACGATCAGTGAGGCGTGGCTGAGCACCTCCTCCTCGGCGGCGATGCGCTGTGCGAAATTGAACTGGCGGTCGAGGGAGCACTCCCTGCTGCCTGCATCGATCAGGCGTTGCAGTTTGCCCCGGCCAAGGGAGTGGCCGGTATAGACCTGGGGGATGCCCAGCAGGCGCGAAAGCTGCAGGGCGACATAGCCGGCGTCGGCGTAGTGGGAATGGATTATATCCAGCAGCCGCTGCTGGCCGCGCAGGAAATGGAGGCAGCGGTCAATCAGGAGGTCGAGATGTTTCAACAGCACTTCCTTGCGCAGGTACCGTTTCGGTCCGAAGGGCAGGCGGACGATGCAGGCCTGCTGCCCGAGTTTTTCTTCCGGTGCTGCGTAATCAGGTGAGACCAGCGGATCGTTGATCAACCGGGTCAGCAGGTCGACCCGTTCCACCCCGGAATGACGGCCCAGAGCCCGGGCAAGTTCGATGATGTAGGTGACCTGACCGCCGGTGTCGGCGTCGCGGACGAGTTCCAGATCCTGGCCTCGGACCAGCCCATGGATGCTCAGCATCAGGATGGTGATCGATGGTCGTTCCATGGGTCCTCCGGTGCCAATCGGTATCGCTTGCTGTTTCCTGGTGGAGACGCGTAGAGTTGGACCAGGTCGGGATTGATCGCCAGCGGGGGAATCGGCGTGTCGCTGATGACGGTCCCGAAACGAGCGGGAGGTGCGGGCGGCGGATCGGCTGCCGGTGGATCCGGTCAACCGTTCCTTTTCTTGATGCGAAAGGATGCGCAGGAGGTATTGAGCCGCCCGGCCTTTGCCTGTATTGCGGCGGGGCGTGCTACCATGCCTGGGCCGCGGGTCTGGAAGTGGCTGCTGCTATAAATGCGATTTGTGATAGTTTTTCTGGAATGGCAAGGAAACACGGCAACAAATTAAATTATTAATAAAATACAAATGGATAAGAATTGAGCGTAGCTGTTGTACGGTCAGATCATCCTGGTGGTTATCAGGAAATTTGAACAAGGTATCGTAAGGCGCCTAACGCCGGGAAGCCGGATGCTTGCAGTTTTTTGGAGAGCGTGGTGGCAAACTGTTGTTCCGCTTCGGCAGTGCCGATCATGATCGTTTTGCCAAGGCGCCAGATGGCTTGAAGGACGCTGATGTTCCGGACGAGTCTGAAGTGGAGGAAAGAAGTGGCTATGGTTCGGCAGACCTACCATCTTGATATCGAGCTGCTGCCTGCCGCAGGCTGAACTCGCTGATCGTCCAGCTCGCCATGGGGGTCTGCATCGCCGGAGTGCCGGCGATTGCCAGTTCGCCGCAGCGATAGATGATGTTGGCCAGGGCGTCTCACTCAAGGGGGCCAAGCCAGCTTCCGACCGAGTACGTTCATAAACTGGAAGATCTGCTTGCAGCCGGCCGGAGTGGGGGCTCGACGGAATTCAGGCTGTCGGAGTTGGCGGCGGCAGGCCCATGCGGGCGATCCCGCCGGGCATTCACCAGATCCTGCCGGATACTGCGGCAACGTTCTTTGCCGCTGAACGCTGCTCCATGGAGAACAGTTATGACGCCCTGGGAGTTGATGTTCTGTGGGCCGATTTTGCTCATTCTGCCATGATGTTCCTGAAAATCCAAACTGTTGCTGATTCTACGGAGCTTGTTGCTGGCAAGGATCAGCGGGAGCGCTTGCGGAATACTGTTGAAAAGGTCTCCCGGCTGTCAGATGATATAACGATGGAGACGATGCTGATCTGAGCCGCCGACCTTGACTGGGGATTCGATTTCACTGAGGCCTGGTCCATCACCAAGAAAGGCGGTGACTCTGGAGTTGTCATGTGATGTTCATTGAGGAGGTCATGGAAATGGAAAAAATGCATGTACGCGACCTGATGGTTCCGGCAGACAGGTTTCCGAAGATTTCCAACCGTGCGAGTTTGTATGAGGCGGTAAGGGCTCTGGAGATCGCCCAGCAGAAATATATGGCCGGGGAAGCCGAGCAAAGGATCCTCCTGGTGGAAGACGATGATCACAGGATTAAAGGAAAACTCAGTCCCATCGATCTGCTGCGCGGATTGGAAACCAACTACGGCCGGATAGTTGCCGAGAACACCCTTTCCCGCTTCGGGTTTTCCAATATCTGGAAAACCGTCCAGGAGGACTATAATCTCTGGGGAAACCCTTTCCAAGACCTCTGCCGCAAAGCCGCGGATGTTCAGGTCAAGGATTTCCTCAAGGGCCCAGTCGAAGGACAGACCGTAGCAATGGATGACTTCATGGCCAAATGCTTCCACCTGTTCGTCATGAATCGGCACGACTCGCTATTTGTGGTTGACGGTGAGCAGATTGTCGGACTTCTTCGCTTTTCAGATGTCTACCAGGAGGTTTCGAGAATCATGAAGGATTGTCATATCGATATCTTACCGAAATAGTCACAGGCCTGCTCCAACGCAGTTCTCAGACCGGCCGGTGGTTTCAGGTGTGCGGCTTTTATCCTCGGTGCTTTTGTCGCCAGTAGAGACCCTGCCGTCGGCAGGTTGCCTCTCTTGCGAATTCTGTGTTGCTCGGAAATGGGCATCCGTCTGGAAATACAACCAATTTGACTGATATGCAGTGCAGGAATGAAGAGTTGCCGGGCATGGCCAGACCGCATGCACGGCCATTTGCTGCGATCATGGCGGATCTCCGCAGCGATTATGATGGCCTGTCCTCGAATGAGGCTTCCAGGCGGCGTGAACATCTGGGTCGCAACCGATTGCCGGAGCCACCGAAAGAAGGCCTGCTGAAGCGATTTTTCAAACACTTCAACGACACCCTTATCCATGTTCTTCTGGTCGCCGGGGTGATCACCGCGGGACTTGGCCACTGGGTCGATACCGGGGTCATCCTCGGTGTCGTGGTCATCAGCGCGATCATCGGTT
>CAYYWK010000381.1:0-500 GCA_964475345.1 uncultured Desulfobulbus sp. | reverse complement strand
TCGCGAACGCCGATGATCCCGCCCGGCTCGCCATCATCGGTTTCATCCAGGAAGGCAGGGCCGAACAGGCACTGGCGAGTCTGAGCCGGATGCTTTCACAGCAGGCCCATGTCCGGCGTGACGGCGCATGGCGGGGAATCGATGCCGAACTGCTGGTTCCGGGGGATATTGTCCGTCTGCCTTCCGGAGACCGGGTGCCGGCCGACCTGCGGCTGATCGAGGCGATCAATCTCCGTTTCGAGGAATCGGCCCTGACCGGGGAATCGGTGCCGACGGCGAAGAACATCGAAGCCGTGCCAGGTGACAGCGGTCTCGGCGACCGTTTCTGCATGGCCTTTTCCGGGACCATGGTGGCCGCCGGCCGGGGTACCGGCGTGGTTGTCGCCACCGGGATTCAGACGGAACTGGGTAAGATCAACCGGATGATCACCGAGGTGCAGACCCTGGCGACTCCGCTGACCCGGCAGATGGATCGGTTCGGGAGGATCCTGTCGGTGGTC
>CAYYWK010000380.1:0-3801 GCA_964475345.1 uncultured Desulfobulbus sp. | reverse complement strand
GCCGATCCGTATGTTGTCGGGCTGGGAGCCTCAGCGGGCGGTCTGGAGCCTCTTGAGAAGTTTTTCGGTGCGATGCCGATGGACAGCGGCATGGCGTATGTGGTCATCCAGCATCTCTCGCCAGATTTCAAGAGCATGATGGACGAGATCCTGGCCCGGGTCACGCCGATGACCATCGTGAGGGTGACGGACCCTGTGGAAATAGCGGCGAACACGGTCTACATCATGCCGCCGCGCAAGGAGATCGTGCTGCAGGGCAGGCACCTGCTGACCCAGGACAAGCCGCCGGATCAGCAGCTCAATCTGCCGATCAACACCTTTTTCAGATCCCTGGCGCGTGAGAGAGGTCCGCGTTCCATCGCCATCGTCCTTTCCGGGACCGGGACCGACGGCAGCGCCGGCATCCAGGAGGTGCAGCAGGCCGGCGGGCTTGTTCTGGCGCAAAACGTGGAGGACGCCAAGTTTGACGGCATGCCGAAGAGCGCCATCCACACCGGCTGTGTCGATGCCAGTTTTCCACCGGAGGAGATGCCCTCCTTTCTGCTCGAATACCTCGCGAACCCTTCCGAGGTGATGCGTGGTCTGAAAGACGAGAGAAACGTCGGCGAACCTTTGACGGGGGTATCGGCGGTCCTGGATAAACTGCGGGACACCTATGGTCTGGATTTCAACTACTATAAACCTGGGACAATCACCCGGCGCATCGACCGCAGGGTATCGCTTGGCGGAACCGGGGTTTTCCAGGAGTATATCGACCAGGTTCTGCAGGACAGAGAGGAACTCGATCTTCTCTATAAAGACCTGCTGATTGGCGTGACCCGGTTTTTCCGGGACGAGGAGGCCTTTGAACGTCTTGCGAATACAGTTGTGCCGCAGATTCTCGGTTCGGTTGCGGAAGACTCGGAAATCAAGCTCTGGGTGCCCGGCTGCGCCACCGGCGAAGAGGCCTACTCCCTGGGGATTCTTTTCCTCGAGGCCTGTGAGCAGCTGGGACGTGCGGCCAATATCAAGATATTCGCCACCGACATGCACCGGGATTCCCTGGCCAAGGCCGCGGAAGGGGTCTTCAGTCCGGAAAGCATAGAGGCAGCCGTCTCGGAGCAGCGGCGCGAGCGGTACTTCGTCCGGGAACCGACCGGTCTCTATCGTGTCGCGCCGGGGCTTCGCAAACGGATGATCTTTTCTCAGCACAACCTGCTGAAGGACCCGCCTTTTACGAAGGTCGACCTGGTCAGCTGCCGCAATCTGCTCATCTATTTTCAACCGCCCGCCCAGAACAAGGTGCTGGCGGCATTTCATTTCGCGCTGAAGCACAGGGGCTACCTGTTTCTCGGGCCGAGCGAGAGCTGTGGCGAGTTGGACAGCGAGTATGAAGTGGTCGACCGGAAGTGGAAAATATATGTCAAGGCACGAGACATACGTCTTCCGATCGACATGCGCAAGAGCATGAACATGGCGCAGGCGCCATTGCCGGTTCCTCTCTCTGTCTCCCCCAACCGGCTGGAAAGCGTCTATGACGAGGTCATGAACAGGTATATGCCTGCTTCCATTCTCATCAACGAGCAGCGCGAGGTGGTGCATATCTTCTCTGAGGCCGCGCGTTTTCTGTCTCCCCCCACCGGTCAGATGTCCAAGGATATTGTCAGCCTGACGCGGGGAGACCTGCGGATCGCGCTGTCCTCGGTCATTCAGAACGCCGTCAGGCGCAGGAAACGGGCCTCGTTGAAAGGGGTGCGGCATGTCGGCGAAGGCGGTGAGAGCATTCTCGATATCGTTGCCGAACCGCTTCTCAGCAAGCGGACGACCCAGCAGTACACCATGGTCGTGTTTGAGGAGCGAAAACCTGCAGCCCGCCTCGCCTCGGCAAAACCCCTCTTCCACGTCAGCGACGAAGCCCGCCAGCGCATTCTCAGCCTCGAACGTGAACTGCAGCAGAACAGCGAGGCATTGCAGTCGACCATCGAGGAACTGGAAACAAGCAGCGAGGAACTGCAGGCCAGCAACGAGGAACTGCTCGCTTCCAACGAGGAAATGCAGAGCACCAACGAAGAGCTGCATTCGGTCAACGAAGAGTTGTACAGCGTCAATTCTGAGCATGAGCTGAAAATCAAGGAACTCAACGAACTGATGGCGGACTGGCGCAACCTTCTGCGCTCCATCGACATCGGCGTGGTGTTTCTCGACAGCGATTACCGGATCCGGCTGTTTTCCCCGAAAGCCACCGAAGTCTTCAATCTCCTGCCGCAGGATTCTGGTCGCGACATCCGGCATATCACCTCGCGGATAGGCAATGACGATATCTTCCAGGCGCTTGGCCGGGTGATCGCTGGAGGACCGCCTGAAGAGTCACGCCAGACCAGCAGCGACGGCAAGACCTATCTGCGGAGGATCCTGCCGTACGAAGGCAGCGACCAGATAGATTCAGGAGTGGTAGTCACCCTGGTCGACATCAGCGAGTCGGCGTATACCGAGAAGGCGCTGCGGGAAAGCGAGTCCCGGTTCCGCAGCATGGTGCAGGCCTTGGGCGAGGGGATTCTGCTGGTCAGTCGCAACGGCCAGATACTGTCATGCAACGACGAGGCCGCACGGATCTTCGGAATTCCCGCCGGTGAGATGATCGGCGGCACCCTGTTCGACCGGTCGCGTTTCTGCATCGACTGGGCTGAAGCCCCGGACGCAGACCGACAGCCGCCGCTGCAGGACACCCTCGAGCACGGCACCCCGCTGCGGGGGCAGGTGCTGGCCCTGCACCGTGAGAACGCGGAAGGCTTGTGGATCCTGGTCAATGCCGAACCCATCGTCTCCCAGTCCCTGGGGAACTCCTCGGCGATCCTGTTGTCGTTCACCGATATCACCGCCATGAAAAAGGCCGAAGAGCAGCTGCGGATCGCCGCGGTCGCCCTGGAATCCCTGGAAGGGATGATGGTCACCGACGCTTCTGCCACGATATTGCGGGTGAACCGCGCCTTCACGAGCATTACCGGCTATAGCGCCGAAGAGGTCACCGGGAGGAAACCTTCGCTGCTCAAGTCGGGGCAGCACGACGCCGGATTTTATCAGGAGATGTGGCAGCAGCTGCTGGAGGAGGGCAGCTGGAAAGGGGAGATCTGGAACAAGCGCAAGGACGGGTCGATATTCCCGCAGTGGCTGACCATTTCTTCCGTTCAGAATGCGGCCGGCCTGACCACGCACTATGTCGCCACCTTTGTCGATATTTCTGACCGGAAGCAGTACGAGGCCAAGATTCGCGAAATGGCCTTTTACGACCCGCTGACCAATCTGCCGAACCGGCGTCTGTTCATCGACCGGCTGACCCAGGCGCTGGTGTCGAGCACCAGGAGCCGCCAGTACGGCGCGCTGATCATGTTGGACCTGGACAACTTCAAGACCATCAACGACGTGCATGGTCACGCGGCCGGGGACCGGTTGCTGATCGACGTTGCCAAACGTCTGCTGAAGACTGTCCGGGAGTCCGACACGGTCGCCCGGCTCGGTGGCGACGAATTCGTCCTGGTTCTCGAAAATCTCGGGTTGGACGAAACGGTCGCTGTCAGCCTTGTCGAGCAGATAGCGACAAAGATCCTGGCGGCGTTGAGCGAACCGTACTCTATCCTGGCGGCCGACCAGTCGGAGAGGTTCGACACCTCGGCCAGTTGCGGGATCTCGCTGTTTCATAGGCAGCAGTCAGGGACCGAGGACCTTATGAAGCGGGCGGATGTGGCGTTGTACCAGGCCAAAGAGGCGGGGAAGAATACCAGCAAGTTCTTCTGCGAGACCACCCAGGCGGAGGTGTACCGGAGC
>CAYYWK010000379.1:0-3806 GCA_964475345.1 uncultured Desulfobulbus sp. | reverse complement strand
TTCACGGTCTCGGCCGGGGCCATCAACCCCGATGATTTAGGCAGCAAGCGCGAGGTCCGCTGCGCCTCCATCGTCTTCGTCCCCGGTGGCGCCCTGTTCGACCCCAGCCACCTCGACTACCTCGGCTACGCGACCCAGCCCGACGTCGTCACCAGCCTCGAGTACGAGCGCCTCCTCTCCGCCTCCGGACCGACCATGGGCCGACTGCTGCGGCCGTCCAACGGCGTGCAGCCCAAGAAAGTCGCCTGGATCCAGTGCGTCGGTTCCCGCGGCCTGCAGAAGGGTGCCGGCGCCTACTGCTCCAGCGCCTGCTGCATGTTCGCGCTGAAGGAGGCCATCGTCACCCGCGAGCGCTTCGGCGACGACATCGAGACGACGATCTTTTACATGGACATGCGGACCATGGGCAAGGACTACGAGCGCTACTACCTCCGCGCCCGCGACGAGTTCGGGGTCCGTTTCGTCCGCAGCCGGCCGCACAGCGTGCTGCGCCCGGAAGGCGGGGAGAACCTGGTGGTGGCCTACAGCACCGAGACCGGCGCAGGTAACCTCACCGAGGAATTCGACATCGTCGTCCTCTCCACCGGCTTCCGGGTCGCCGATGACGTCCGGGCGCTGGCCGGCAGGCTGGGCCTTGACCTCAACGCCTCTGGGTTTCCGGCAACCGACGCCTTCAACCCGGTGGCCACCTCGGTGCCGGGCGTCTATGTCGCCGGTGTCATCGAAGCCCCGAAGGACATTCCGGAGACGATGGTCCAGGCCAGCGCCGCCGCGATGATGGCCGCCGGCGACCTGCCCCCGGCAGAGCCGGCGGAAGCGGTCGAGGAGGCCGCCCAGGAACCGCCGCCGCCTGAGTTCGCCACCATCGGCGAGGAACAGCGGGTCGGCGTCTTCATCTGCGACTGCGGCGAGAACATCGGCGGGGTCATCGATGCGAAGGCCTTGGCCGACTATGCCGGGACCCTGCCCCACGTCGCCGTCGCCAGCCTGCAGGGCCACGGCTGCAGCCGCGAGTCGATGCGGCAGATCAGGGAGATCATCGGTGAGCAGCGTCTCAACCGGGTGGTGATCGGCGGCTGTTCGCCCCGCACCCACGAGGCCAAGTTCCAGGAAGTCGTCCGCCAGGCCGGCCTCAACCGCTACCTGGTCGAGATCGCCAATATCCGCGACCAGGTGACCTGGGTCCATGCCCACCGCACCGACGAGGCCACAGCCAAGGCCAAGGAGCTGATCCGGATGGCCGTTGGCAGCGTTGTCCATTCGCAACCGCTGGCCGATCACAGCTTGCCGATGAACAAGGATGTGCTGGTCGTCGGCGGCGGCGTCGCCGGCATGACCGCCGCCCTGCAGCTGGCCGACCACGGCCACAAGGTCTACCTGGTGGAACGCTCGGCGGCCCTCGGCGGCCAGGCCGCGAAGATCAGGCGGACGCTCGAGGGCGGCGACGTCCAGGCCATGGTTCGCGACCTGATCGCCCGCAGCGAGGCCCATGCCAACATCCAGGTCATCACCCGCGCGATCATCGTCGACCACAGCGGCCTGCCCGGCATGTTCAAGACTGGCATGCAGGCCGGCAAGCAGATGTTCTACCGGCAGATCGAGCACGGGGTGACGATCCTCGCCACCGGCGCGCTGCCGAACCGCCCCGCGCAGTTCCTGCTCGACCTCTGCCCGCAGGTGTCGACCCAGCTCGAACTGCAGAACCTGCTCGAGGAGAAGTCCGGGGTCGTCCAGACCTGGAGCAACGTGGTGATGATCCAGTGCGTCGGCTCCCGCACCCCGGAAAACCCCAACTGCTCGCGGGTCTGCTGCCAGACGGCGGTCAAGAACGCCCTCAGGATCCTTACGATCAACCCCGAGGCCCGGGTCTTCGTGCTCTACCGCGACATGCGCACCTACGGCTTCCAGGAGGAGTACTACCAGAAGGCCCGCGAAATGGGGGTCATCTTCGCCCGCTACAGCACCGACGCCCCGCCGCAGGTGCGTGCCGCAGGCCCGGTCGTCGAGGTCAGCTTCACCGACCCGATCCTCGGCCGGCAGATCACCGTCGCCGCCGATCATCTCGCGCTCAGCACCGGCCTGGTGGCTGATCAAGACGGGAGCGAGGAACTGGCGATGACCTTCAAGATCCCCCGCACCGACGACGGCTACCTCCTTGAGGATCACGTCAAGCTCAGGCCGGTGGATCTGCCGGTGCCCGGCTTCTTTGTCGCCGGCTGCGCCCACGGGCCGAAGAACATCCGCGAGAGCGTCGCCCAGGCCCTGGCTGCTTCATCCCGGGCGATGACGATGCTGGCCCGCGACACCATCGATCTCGGAGCCAGGGCCGCCAGGGTCGACCGCGACCGCTGCGCCGCCTGCCTGATCTGCGTGAGGGCCTGCCCCTTCGGCATCCCCTTCATCAACGCCGACGGCTATTCGGAAATCGACCCGGCGAAATGCCACGGCTGCGGCGTCTGCGCCGCCGCCTGCCCCGCCAAGGCCATCCAACTGATGCAGTTCGAGGATGACCGGATCATGGCCAAACTGGAAGAACTCTTTGAGAGGAACATCGCGTAATGGACACCTTCGAACCGGTCATCGTGGCCTTCTGCTGCCACTACTGCGCCTACACCGCCGCCGACATGGCAGGGAGCCAGCGGCTCTCCTACCCTCCCAACGTCAAGGTCATCAGGGTCCCCTGCTCGGGCAAGGTCGACGCCATGCATATCGTCAAGGCCTTTGAAAAGGGCGCCGACGGCGTCTATGTCGCCGGCTGCCTGGAGGGCGACTGCCACTTCAGGAACGGTAACGGCAAGGCCGCCCGGATGGTTGACTATGTCCGCAAATATATGGATGAAATCGGCATCGAGCCGGAACGCCTGGAGATGGTGACGATGTCCGCCGGCAT
This sequence comes from uncultured Desulfobulbus sp., assembly GCA_964475345.1. Classification (GTDB taxonomy): domain Bacteria; phylum Desulfobacterota; class Desulfobulbia; order Desulfobulbales; family Desulfocapsaceae; genus Desulfoprunum. The sequence continues at coordinate 916 of CAYYWK010000379.1, read as the reverse complement.
GGGCTACCGCTTTGCCCAGGTGGCTACCGAAATAACTGAAAAGATCCGCCGGATGGGGCCGAGCCCGATCCATGCCGCTGCCCGGACTGGAAAAGCGGCATGAGGCGATTCTGGCGATTTTCCGGCAACATTTGCAAGAGGAGAGCACACGACAATGATCACTGCTGAACGAAAACCCCTGGAAGAACTCATCGAATACATCCGTCCCTTCCGCCGCCTGCTGCTGGTCGGCTGCAATGAGTGCGTGACGGTCTGCGCCGCCGGCGGCCGCAAGGAAGTCGGCCTGCTCGCTTCCGGCCTGCAGATGGCGATGCTCAAGGCCGGCGCGAGCATAGAGATCCGCGAGCATACCCTGGAGCGGCAGTGCGACCCCGAGTATGTCGAGGAACTGGTGCCGATGATCGACGGAGTCGATGCGGTGATGTCGATGGCCTGCGGCTGCGGCGTTCAGGAAGTGGCCCGGCGTTTCAAGGATACGCCTGTCTTCCCGGCCCTGAACACCACCTTCATGGGAGCATCGGAGCGACAGGGGGTATGGGCCGAGCGCTGCCAGGGCTGCGGCGACTGCCTGCTTGGCAAAACCGGCGGCATCTGCCCGATCGCCCGCTGCGCCAAACAGCTGATGAACGGCCCCTGCGGCGGTTCCACCGGCGGCCACTGCGAGATCGGCGACGACGTCGACTGCGCCTGGGCGCTGATCTGGGAGCGCCTGAAGGCCCTGGGACAGCAGGACAGCTACATTGAGATCACCCCGGCCAAGGACTGGCGGTCCGGTGGGGGCGGTGGCCCGAGAAAGATAATCAGAGAGGATCTTGCCGAATGAAAACCGAAAGCAAACTGGAAAAGGTGCTGGCCGCCGGACACCTGGCGGTGACCTCCGAGTGCGGTCCGCCACGGGGAGCCCTGCCCGACAAGG
>CAYYWK010000378.1:0-3819 GCA_964475345.1 uncultured Desulfobulbus sp. | reverse complement strand
CCAGGTCGGCAACCTCGAGTAAGATCTTGCAAAACTAGCGAACTGCGACTGGATCGTCGAGGTGGTCGTGGAGTACATGCCGATCAATCTTGAACTGCTCAGGAAGATCGCCCCGCACATCGGCGCCACTGCAGTTCTCAGCACCAACACCAGCGGCCTGTCGGTCAACGAGATGGCCCAGGTCCTGCCGGACGACCTCAAAAAGCGCTTTCTGGTCACCCACTTTTTCAACCCGCCGCGCTACATGCGGCTGATGGAGATCGTCCCCTGCCATGAGACTGACCCGCAGGTGGTGCGGGACATGGCCGAATTCCTCAGCGGCAGGATCGGCAAGGGAATCGTCCATGCCAAGGACACGGTCAATTTCATTGCCAATCGTATCGGCGTGTATGCGATCTACAAGAGCATCCGCCACATGATCGATCTCGGCATGACCGTCGAGGAAGTCGACTCGATGGCCGGTCCGGTCACCGCCCGGCCGAAGAGTGCGGCCTTCCGCACCGCCGACCTGGTCGGTCTCGACACCCTCGCCCATGTCGGCACCAACTCCTACAACCTGCTGCCCGACGACGAAGAGCGCGAGGTCTTCAAGCTGCCTGATTTCATGGCGAAGATGATCGAGAACAAGCAGCTCGGCAACAAGACCCAGCAGGGCTTCTACACCAAGAAAACCGTCGATGGCAGAAAGGAGATCTTCTATCTCGACTATGCCAGCGGTGAATACAAACCCCTCGCCAAGGCCAAATACCCCTCCGCGACGCTGGTCAAACAAGTCGACGACCCGGGCCAGAAGATCAAGATGGTGGTCGGCGCCAGTGACACAGGCGCCGAATTCGCCTGGCGGAGCATTCGCGACACCCTGATCTATGCTGTCAACCGCATCCCCGAGATTGCCGACGACGTGGTCAATGTCGACAACGCGATGAAATGGGGCTTCAACTGGGAGATCGGCCCCTTCGAGATGCTCGATGCCATCGGGGTTGCATCCTTTGTCAAACGGGCTGAAGCCGACGGCGTCAACGTCCCTGAGAAGCTGAAGAAGGTTGAGTCATTCTACAGATTTGCCACCGATGGCCGGAAGGAATTCTACGATTTCGCCAGCCAGTCCTACCAGCCGGTGCCGGTGAAAGAAGGGCAGATCCGTCTGGAGATCCTCAAGAAGGCAGGAAAGGTGGTGGAGAAGACCGGCAACTGTTCGCTGGTCGATCTCGGCGACGGTGTCTTTGGTTTCGAAGTCCATTCGAAGATGAACGCCATCAGCGGCGATATCCTGGCCATGACCCACAAGGCGGTAAAGCGCGCCGAGAGCGAAGGCGTTGGGCTCGTCATCGGCAACCGGGGCGCCAATTTCTCCGTGGGCGCCAACCTGATGATGCTCGCGGTGGCCATCGCCGAGGGGGCATACGACGACATCAACATGACCATCCGCGCCTTCCAGAAGGCGACGATGGCGGTCAAATACGCCAGGGTGCCGGTGGTCGCCGCACCTTTCAACATGGCCCTGGGCGGCGGCTGCGAGTTCTGCCTGCATGCCGATGCGATCAACGCCTACGCCGAGACCTATATGGGCCTGGTCGAGATCGGCGTCGGCCTGCTGCCGGCAGGCGGCGGCACCAAGGAGATGAGCCTCAGGGCCATCGAACTGGCGCAGCAGTACAGCACCGATCCGCAGCCGTTTATTATCAAACATTTCGAGCAGATCGCGATGGCCAAGGTATCGATGAGCGCCGCCGAACTGTTTGGCATGGGCTACATGCGGCGCGGCGACAGCATCACCATGGATGTCGACCAGCTGATTTCCGACGCCAAGCAGAAGGTCCTCGCCCTGGCAGTCAACTACCGACCAAAACGTCCGCTTGAGAACATCCCGGCCCCTGGCCGCGGCATCGCTGCCAGCATCAAGAGCCAGCTGTGGAACATGATGATGGGCAAGTTCATCACTGAATACGAAATGGAGATGGGGACCCTGATCGCCCAGGTCATCTGCGGTGGCGATGTTGCCGCCGGTACCCTGATCAGCGAGGAGTACCTGCTGCAGCTGGAGCGGGAGGGCTTCCTCAAGCTGTGCACCAACAAGAAAACGGTGGAGCGTATCCAGCACATGCTGAAGCGGGGCAAGGCCCTCAGGAACTGATTGAGCCGAATCGCCATTCCCAATAGAGAGGATTGAAATGAAAACAGCCTATATACTCGCAAGTTACCGGACCCCTGGCTGCCGGGCGAAAAAAGGGAAATTCAAGGATATGCGGCCAGACGACCTGGCCAGCATCGCCATCAGAGGGCTGGTCGAACGGACCGGCATCGATCCGGCGACCGTTGATGACGTCTATCTCGGCTGCGCCTTTCCCGAGGCCGAACAGGGCATGAACCTTGGCCGCATCGCGGCGATGAAGGCCGGCCTGCCGGTGGAAGTGCCGGGGCAGACCATCAACCGTTTCTGCTCATCGGGCCTGCAGACCATCTCGATGGCTGCGGAGCGGGTCATGCTCGGCTTTGCCGACTGCATCATCGCCGGCGGCGCCGAGTCGATGTCCTGCGTGCCGCTGGGCGGATTGAAATATGCGGCCAATCCCGGAATGATGGTGGACTGGCCCGAGTCGTATTCCTCGATGGGCACCACCGCCGAGCTGGTCGCCGAGCGCTACGGCATCGACCGGCTGATGATGGATACCTTCGCCGCAGCCAGCCACCAGAAGGCGGCGGCGGCCATCGCCGCAGGCCGTTTCAGCGACGAGATCATCCCGGTGGAGATCGAGAAGGAATCGCTGGCCGGCGGCAAGATCAAACGGGTCAAGGAACTGGTGACGGTGGATGACGGCGTCCGGCCCGAAACCACGGTCCAGACCCTGGCCAAGCTGCGACCGGTGTTCAAGCTCGACGGCCCGGTCACCGCCGGCAACTCTTCCCAGACCACCGATGGGGCTGCCTTTTCGCTGGTGGTGTCGGAAGAGTATCTGAAGCGGTTGGGAAAAGACCCGATGGCCCGTTTCGTCGCCTTTGCGGTCAAGGGAGTTCCTCCGGAGGTCATGGGCATCGGGCCGATCGCCGCCATCCCGGCGGTCATGAAAATGGCCGGCATGAAGCTGGAAGACATGGGCCTGATCGAACTCAACGAGGCCTTCGCCGCTCAGGCCTTGGCCTGCATCAAGACGCTGGGCGTCAACACCGAGATCACCAACGTCAACGGCGGGGCGATCGCCCTCGGTCATCCCCTGGGCTGCACCGGCGCTAAGCTGACGGCGACGCTGCTGCACGAGATGGGGCGGCGTAAGGCTCAGTACGGACTGGTATCGATGTGCATCGGCGGCGGCATGGGCGCAGCCGGCATCTTCGAAAGATTATAAGCAACGAATGCATACGGGAGTAACCACCATGGCTCACACTATCGCAAAAGGCGGGGAATATCTGATCGCCGAAACGGCATGCGCCGATGTCTTCACCCCGGAGGATTTCACCGACGAGCAGCGCTCGATGGCCGAGACCACCGAGCAGTTTGTCCTCAACGAGATTCTTCCCCATCATGAGGAAATCGAACACCAGAATTTTGCCATCGTCGTCGAGAAGATGCAGAAATGCGGCGAACTCGGCCTGCTGATGATGGATGCCCCGGAGGAGTACGGCGGGCTCGAGCTTGACAAGGCCTCGACGATGCTGGTCGCCGAGAAGATCTCCTATGCCGGCTCGTTTTCGGTGGCTTTTTCGGCGCATACCGGTATCGGCACGCTGCCGCTGATCTATTACGGCACCAGGGAACAGAAGGAAAAATACCTCAACAAGATCATCAGCGGCGAATGGTGCGCCGCCTACTGCCTGACGGAG
>CAYYWK010000377.1:0-3826 GCA_964475345.1 uncultured Desulfobulbus sp. | reverse complement strand
TGCAAAACCTGCCCCATGAACTGCCGCCAGGAATTCCCCAGTGGCCGACTGCAGCCGGACATCCCGTGTCCCGATCGCCTTTTCCAACTCTTCGACCCTGGTCTTCAGCCTGCTCAGCTCCCCGCCGGCGGCAACCCCTATCCGCCGGGCCTCCTCCAGCTCCGTTTCCGCGGCGTGAACCGCTGCCGCAAGCCTGGCCTCTTCGTCGTCCGGCTTCCTGTCGCCGAACAGTTCCTGCCGGTCCCGGATCAGGTCATCCCGTTGTCGCCGGAGGCCGTCACGCTGCTCCCGCTGCCTGCCGAGTTCGGTTTCAGCCTGCCGGATCTGTTCTTCCTGATGGCGCGTCCGGGTCTCCAGGACGGCGATGCTTCGGTCGAGTTCGGCCTTTTCCTCCTGCAGCGCCAGCCACCGCCCACGCCGCAGGGTCAGTTGCTCAAGAAGCTCACCGAGGACGGCGACAGCCGGGGCTGCAATCCCGAACGGCTGCAGGTCACGCTGCAGCTGGGCGAGGAACTGCTGCTCCCGGTCCTGCAATTCGCCGACCTCCCTCTTCAGTCTCTCCAGCGTCTGCCCGGCGGTTTCCTGCCGGTGCACGGCAGACTGAACCTCGCCGTCGGCCTCGGCCAAGGCGATCCTGGCAGCCTCCAGCGACTCGCGCAGGACCTGCATCTCCTTTTCGAGCTGCTCGGCGGCAAGGACGATCCGGCCGATACGTTCCAGTTCCCTGCCGGATTCTTCCTGCTGTCCGGTCAGTTTCCGCTCCAGATCGGGGTCAGCGGCGTCCGCCTGGAAACCGGCACAGGCTTCGGCGATCCGTTGCCCCATCTCGCTGATCGTCGCGGTGTGCCCGCTGCGGACAACGGCGGCATGTTCGAGGTCCCTGCCCGTTTCGGCCAGGCCTACCAGGAGCCCGGCGCCGCCGTCGCCGACGGCTTTCAGTTCGCCCCTGACCGCAGCCAGCCGTTCCCTGGTCGCATCCAGCTGCGGCACGTTCCCCCGCGCAAAGGGATGCTCCCTGGAACCGCATAGCGGGCAAACCTCGCCATCCTCCAACTGACAGCGGGCCTCTTCCATATTCTCTATCCTGCCGAGCAGCGTCAGCTGGGTTTCCAGCAGCTGCAGCTCCCGCTCCAAGGCGGCCTGCTTCTCCGTCAGAACCCGCAACCGCCCGACCAGCGCCGCTTCTCCGGCACGCAGGGCTGCCATGTGGTTGTCCGTCGCGGCGACGGCCTCTGCCGAACGCCTCACGGAAAGAATGGCCTCCAGGGTCTTGCCAAGCAACTCCCTGCGCCCCGTCAACTCTGCCAGGCTGCTGCGCCAGTCCGCAAGCTCCCGACCCTCCAGGATTTCCCGCAGTTGCTGCTGTCTCTCGCCCAGGATGCCCCTGATCCTGTCAGAACCGCGCTGCTTCTCCGCGCACGCGGCCGACTGCTCCTGGTGCTGCCGCACCGCCTGCTGCACCTGTTCCCCGGCCTCACCTGCCATCCGCTGCCGTTCGATCAGCTGGCCATGCAACTGCCGCAGCGCCACGCATCGTTCGCGGATGCCGGCCAGATGTTCCACCAGCCCGGCATCGCCCCGGGTATCCTCAAGCTGCCGCAGCGTTTTCCCGAGATCCAGGCGTCCCGTTTCCAGCGCGGCACAGTCCTTCTGCTGCGTGGTACACAGCGCCGCAAGAGCGCGCTCCCCACCGGCAATGGCCTCATCCATCTCCTGAGCCGGCCCGTCGGTTCCGGCAATCTTCAGGTCAAGCTCCCGCACCCGCTGAAGCAGCGGCTGCGCCTGCCGCTGTCCGCACTTGTTCACCTCGAGCAGTCCGACCGCTGCCGTCGTCGCCTGTTCCGCCGTCTCCGCCGCCACCTGTGATGCGGGCAGGAGATCCCCGGCGGCGGCGAGATTGCGCCGGTCGGCTTCCTGTTCCTGCCTGAGCAGGGCCAGGGCGGCATGCGCTCCCGCCAGTTCGAGGGCCCGGACAGCCCGGTCCAGCCGTTCCCGCAGGGGAGCGAAGGCGGCGAGCCGGACCTGCAGGTCGTCTCTCTTCAGAGCGAGCTGTCGGAGTTCCCCGGTCAAACGGGCAATATCGTCAAGCCAGGCAAGCGCCTGAACATGGCGGCCGATCGCCCCGGTCAGTTCGGCATCCTGCCCTGTCTTCTCCCTGAGCGCCTCGGTCAGCTGCTGCTCGTCGTCTGCCGTCAGCGTCTTCAGACCGTCCAGTTCCTGCTGCAGGCTTTCAAGGCGGCGGCGCTCCCCGGATCGCCGTTCATGCACCGCCATCGATATCCGGCTATAGATCTCGGTGCCGGTGATCTGCTCGAGGATCGGCGCCCGCTCGTCGGCGGCCGCCTGCAGGAAGGCCGCAAAACCGCCCTGGGCCAACAGCATCGAGCGGGTGAAGCGGTCGAAATCCATGCCGGTGACCTCTTCCACCTGCCTGCCGACATCGAGCAGTTTCACCTCCAGGACCCTGCCGGTTGCCAGGTCGACGATCTCGTGCTTCGGCTGCTGCAGCCGGCCGCCGGCCTGGCCGCGGGCCCGGCGCTGGCTCCAGTGGCAGCGGTAGTGGCCGGCCTGGGTCTCAAAGGCTGCTTCGGCGAAGCATTCGCCGGTCTGCCGCGACATGATCTCGTTGCCGCCGGCGGTGATCCTGCCGAGGCGCGGGGTGCTGCCGTAAAGGGCCAGGCAGAGGGCGTCGAGGACCGTGGACTTGCCAGCGCCGGTGGGACCGGTGATGGCGAAGATGCCGTCGGCGGCGTAGGCCGGGTGGGTCAGGTCGATCTCCCACTCGCCGGCCAGCGAGTTGAGGTTGGCAAAACGGATCTGCAGGATGCGCATCAGACCTCCTGCTCCCCCCGCGGGTCTGCCGCGGCAAGTGCCGCGACGATCTCGCGGTAGGCAAGGCGCAGTCCAGCGGCCTGCTCGTCAGGCACCTCGTGCAGTCTCAGGCAGCGCTCGAAGACCTCGTCCACCCCCAGGTCGTCGAGGCTCTCCTCAGCGTCGGCCCGGCCCAGTGCCAGTTCGATGACCCGGTTGTTTCTGACCCGCAGGATCTCGATGGCAGAGCCGGCGACGGCTTCGGCCAGACGCTGGCGGAGGTCGCCGGCCAGCCCGGCCCCCTCGTAGACCACCTCCAGCCAGATCGGTTCGGGGGATTCCCGCAGCCGCCCGATGCCGGCGGCCAGCTGTTCCCAGTCGCCGCAGAGACGCTCGAGGCGCTGGAAGGGCGGCACCGGCAGCAGCCGGGCGGTGACGCGGCGTCCTGCTGTTTCCAGCAGGCAGAGACTCTTTTGCTGGCCGGCCTCCCCGAAACCCATCGGCAGCGGCGAACCGCTGTAGCGGGCGGTCGGCGCCACTCCCACGGCCTGCGGCACGTGCAGGTGGCCCAGCGCCAGGTAGTCGAATACCGGCGGGAAGATCGCCGCCGGGACATGGGCCAGCGAGCCGACGTAGAGTTCCCGCACCCCGTCGCTGTCCACGGTCCGTCCGCCGGCGGTGAAGAGATGGCCCATCGCGACGATGGGGATCTCAGCGGCCAGTTCCGCCCGCCGCCGTTCGGCTGCGGCCGCCACAGCCGCATAATGACTGCGGATGCCCTCGATCAGCAGACGGTCCTTGTCCTCGATGCTCTCGCCGGGTTCGGCGACGCGGATATCGCGATCGCGCAGGAAGGGCACTGCGCAGACGATCAGCTCCGGCTTTCCGGCACGGTCCCGCAGCACCAGCACCTCCTCCTCGGGATGCTCCCCCATCATCCCCACCCCGTGGATGTCGAGGGCGCGTAGCAGTTCCCTCGGCGCGGCGAGAAACGACGGCGAGTCGTGGTTGCCGG
>CAYYWK010000376.1:0-3853 GCA_964475345.1 uncultured Desulfobulbus sp. | reverse complement strand
CCGAGCCGACGCGATTCGTGCCTGACAGCAATATCGGCAAAACGCGTGGTGCTCCAAGTCAAGAGAACATCGATATTGACAAATGAACTTCGGTACCCGGAAAAACCATCTCGAAGAGTGGTGCGAAACACTCGAAACGCGCTGACATGGCCAGCGGTCTCTGCACCCATCGCCCTCTGTAAAACAAATTTGGTGACCCATGAAGCGGCATTGCGCATCTTGCTGTGGTTGGCATTTGCCGGGTATCCATAGACAACATCTGTTGCATCGTCCAGTCTTTTCAATAATGCTGGAATTTCCTCGGGTGGGTGTTGCAGGTCATCATCAAGAGTGACGATCAACTCTCCATTAGCGGAACGAATCCCGCACAACAGTGCGTTATGCTGCCCATAATTTCTGGTCAGTCTGATACCTTTTATCCGAGAATCCTGCCTGGCCAATCGGGCAATCACCTCCCATGAACCATCCCCGCTGTTATCCTCTACGAAAATTATCTCAAATTGGCGGTTGATAGTTGCCATCGTATCTCGAATACGGTCATACAGTTCAGTCAAAGATCCTGCCGATCGATATACAGGAACAACGATTGATATCATATGAGTGCCACTTCAGGTGTATTTTTCATGTGTATAACGCGTCGCTGCCATCAAAAATGGCAGGATATTTTCAACAGAGCAAACCAGGATTCCATCACCATCATCGTTTTTGGCTCAACAACTTTTCGATCAGCCGACAGGATTCAGTTTTTCCTGAATTCTTCGTCGGTACCTGGTTTCATGTGATTAAGCTGACTGAAACCTAAACTTTTTTCAAAACAAGGTTTTCATCAATTTTCCATAGGGCGGGTCATATTTCAGTTGTATTGAATGAGTCCCCGCAGGTACGACAACGCCCATGAACGCGTGATATGCAGGAAAAACAGGTGCCCTTTGACCGTCTATAAAACAGGTCCAGAATTTTGAATAACTATTTGAAACGACGAGAGCCGACGTACCAGCAGCAGTAGCTGTCAGCTCTACGTTTTCAAGAGAATACCTGTCAATCTTCAATGTTCCGCCACTTTCAGGCATATCAGCGCCACTGGTTTCTTTGGCCATGGTATGTACAGTGTCGGCTAATTCGTGAATGTCTGCCGCAGAGACGGCGTTCAACAGCGCCTGCTCATCATCGTGCCTGACCATGCGGGAAACCAGACGAAAACGTGGCAGGAACTGTGTATTCTGATAGATATACGTACGAGGGCCAAGATAACTGCTCCCATTGGCTATGTTCAGGACTTTCTGAAAAAGCGGTTTCCGTAACCAGCTTTCAAACATATCATCAGTATAAAAAGGATTACGGAGAAACAGTCTCGAGTCATCGATTTTTTTATAACTGATAAAAAATCCCACGTTTGCCAGCGAGAGCAAATTCAGGTTGTAATCGGGTGCCAGTATTTCCCTGTCCGGTGTCGGCGGGAAGATGTACATTCGTGATGCATCGACATCCATGAACCTTTTTGTCAGGTTTTCGTTTGAGGCAGTGTACGCCTTGTCGACAACAAGCCGCCAAAACTGATGATATCGTTGGGGATACAGCATTTTGAAACCATCAACAGTCTCCAGGCCATACGCCAGATTATACGCTGGTTGCCAAACACTCGGCGAATCCTCCGCGCCAACAGTTACAGTCCGTACAGGTTTTCCGCCGATCTCCTTCGCCAGCGTCTTCAGTTCAGGGTTTTGAAAGAAGCGATGCCAGTGTTCCCCCTTCCGCTCCAGGGCCAGCGAAGAGTGCAATTGGATTTTGAACGAATCGACGGAACGCTGCACGACTATGACAAAGATCACCACAGTCAGCACTGCGCAAACGGGAAGCTGATAGTGAACCCTCTTCCATTCTATTGTTCCAGAAATCGAAGGCAGCGGAAGATTTCTCAATGCGAGGATCGACGCACAGATCCAGAAAAATGGAGCATACAGGAATAACCTGTCGAAATTGAAACCACCGATTATAGGGACCTGGCTCGCAACGATACTGAGCAAAGGCCGCAGCATAGTGCCAGCAATTGTCGTAACAAAAAGAAGCAACACCAATGCCCACTCTTGTCTCCGTGCCTTCCTGGTGAACAGGAGCCATATCAGACCAAGCATGACCTGAGGCCACATTTTGCCGAATCTGTACATCATCAATCCGAAACCATCGGCAAAACTGCGCGATTCGATGAGCATTGCAGATCGCGCTGAATCCGAGGCATTGGCAATCATCGCCCAAAGATGGGGAAACTGATAGAAAGCGAAGCCAGCGAAAACAGTTGAGAAAAAAACGGTGATCGAGATGAAGGTTTTAAAATTGACAACATCCTGACGAGCAACAACCGCGAAAAGAAAAGCAATGGGAAGCGTGAATATCGTGCCTATCTCCGTTTGCGAGGTCAGTGCAATACAAATTCCCAGCAGTCCACCCAACATCGGGGTATACCATCTGTTGTTCAGTGGAATTCTGCAGGCAAGATAGAGCAGCATCGGCAAACCAGGTTCGTGCAGCAAATGAACGTAAATCCATTCTGTTCCGCTGTTTTCTCCACGGGTATTGCCAAGAGAGAAGAGCAGCCCGCCGAGTACGGCAAGAAGATGCGGAACATTGAATATCCTCGACAACAGCAGAGCTGTGAAGGTAACCGCTACAAACCGTTGCAGCCACATCAGCAACAGGTATACGATTGGTACCGGGAGAAAGGCCGAGGCGAAGTCGAAGAGCGTTGGCATGCCGTAATCTGCAAGACGGTCCATCGTCGACATGGCCGGTTCGAGCAACGATGAAAACCGTTCGGACGAATGTTCGGCGAACCAATACATGCGGGGAATCCAACTGTCATTATTGCAATGCACCTTGATGTAGGAAAGTGGCCCGCGGATGTAATACGGAGCTGTCAGCCACGTCGACCATATGCTCGCCACAATAAGCAGGTAGATGGTAAATCTTTTTTCAGATTGCATGATTATCTAATTTAGCAAGGACAACCTTCCAATTTATCCTTCAGTCAAGGGGTACATGCCATGAGGTTCGGCGTGAATCTGCCAGCAATCCTTCGACCATCGACGGATTCCCGGCAAGAAGCCTGCGACATCGGGTATGTTTATACAACCGCTCTACTATAACAGCATGCAGGGTTTCCATGCCATGCAATCCATCGAACATCGATCTGTCGTCAAGGCCTAGATCTGCGGGCGTGCGAAACACGAAGATATCGGCACCTTCTTCAGAGGCAATGCGGGGTATCTCTTGCAGAAAATTTTGCCACAGAGTGGCCTGGGTTGCATCGTTTTCCAATTGGGTGACGACTGGGGAAGCGAACGGCGGGATAAAACAGATGACGGCGACACCTTTCTCCCTCAACTTTCGAAGAGCCTGACGGAACCGGGAGAGTCTGTTTTCGGAGATACCGCTGACAGCTTCAAATCCTGATATCCCCAAACGGATACGCTCGGCAACAGTCGGTTTTTCCCGGTCCTGGAACGTCCATTGGCCATCCGGTGACGGTTCGGCTACAGCGTAATCGAAGCTGCCATCGGATCTGAAACCTGTTCCTTTTTCAGCCGCAAGCAAACCGTACCGCTTGCTCAATGAGGCAGCGGGACTGTGACGCAGCATATCCAGCAAACCGGTTATCGACAAATCAGGATATCGCTCTTCATTCAGACTGCCCCGAATCGACAGCTGCAGAAGCCGTCCATGGGCAAAACCGTCCATCGCATCGTCTCGATCTTTTTCAGCCAGGTAATGTTTCTGTTGCTCTTGGACATCGGCCCACGTGTCGTTGAACCACCACATCTCCACACCGAGAATGACAACCTCCGGAGACCGGCCTGGG
>CAYYWK010000375.1:0-3863 GCA_964475345.1 uncultured Desulfobulbus sp. | reverse complement strand
GTGCAGCGATCCTCGCGATGCTCGATGATCCAGGGGAAATCGGTGCAGGTCAGGCTGCCTGGGGCAACGGATACGGATCGTGTTGAGACCATATGGTGAGTTCCTTTCTGTCGGGTGGAATGATAACGGTGTGTTCGCGCATCGGCTGAAAATCGAGGGAACGGTCACGATCGGGGATCATCGCGTCGACCCCGCACATTTCGCTGGCGATTGCCCAGACTCCTTCCCGGCCGCCGACGGTGGCCGGTCGCAGTTTCTTCTGATCCATGACCAGCAGGCAGGTTTCGTCGGGCAGGGTGCCGATGACGGCATTCGGTCCGTCAATGATCAGCCGTCGGCAGACGTTGCGGAGCCCGGCGAGGAAGGCCCCCTGCGGGTGGTCCGCCAGTTCTCTCGAATTGAGCGGGGTGATGACATGCTTGTAGGCCTGCAGCGGCAGGTTCAGTTGCTTGAGCACATAGTGGAGAATATGGGTGAAGACCTCGGAGTCGCTCTGGTAGCCGATATAGCCGGGGAAGCCGCGGCCGAGCAGCCAGTCCTTGATCGGCACGAAGGCGGTGTTCTCGCCGTTGGTCATGGTCGAGATTCCCTGGAGGAAGAAGGGGTGGCAGGCGTAAAGGTTGATGCCGTAGTTGGTGTTCTGGCGGCCCTGGGCCATGCAGACCCGGGATTTGATCTGGCCATCGTGGAGGCAGAGGGAATCGCCGATCTTGATCGGCCAGCCGACTTCCTTGATGATGGTGACGTCCGGCCAGAAGGAAAACACCGTCAGGTCGCCGCCGTGCTGCTCGCCATCGCGCCGCAGTGCCAGCCTGGTCAGCATCAGTTCGTCGTCCCTGTCCTGCTGCGGGCGGTCGGTGAACTTGTCGGGCATGCGGTAGGCCCGCACGAAGTAGCGGTAGCGGTCCTTTGATTCCACCAGGTCCCAGCGCATGTGGAACTTGTGGTCATACTTCAGCTCGTAGCCGCGCTCTTCCATGAAGTCGTCGAGGCGACGCCATGCCTTGTCGCTGTGAGCGATGCCGGAGAGGATCGGGAATTTAGGATTGTAGCGGAAATCCTCGAATTCCATGCCCCGCAGCAGCAGGCCGAGGCCGGAACCATCGTAGCCTTCCTGCATGGCCTCCATGGCGGTGAGCACCTCGTAGGGCGAGAACGTCTCACTGGCGGTTTTCAGGGCTAAACGACACATGTCTTACTCCTGATGGGTGAGAATGGAAATGCCCGAAGGCAGCTGGTAACAGATCAATGGGAAGGTAGGTCTGGCGGTGTCCCAGGCCGGGCGTGCAATGACTGTTATCGAAGTCGAACCCTCACATTTATACTGGCGATTTCTGAATGTCAAGCAGAATGTTGCCGGAAGAAATGTGAATATATATCAACCATTTAAATGGTTTGCCGCAGATTGATGCGGATGTTCAGGGGAATGGATCGGAGATGTCGGCGAGAGAAGGATGCACGAGGCGGGCGGCAAAGGCAAATGTCAGGGAGGAAACGGCAAGGCAGGTTGTGGTTGCCGGCAGTCCAGCCGCCGGCAACCCTCAGGACCGGATTACTTGATGACTTTGCCGAGGTTCTTGACCTGGTCCATAGTCTGTTTCACCTCAGCCGCCTCTTTCACCCCGGGGATGCCGTCGATCAGTTCCTTGCCTTCACCCTCGACTTCGCGGATGCCCTTCTTGAAGGAGCTGATGGCCTTGCCGAGACCGGAGCCTATCTCGGGCAGTTTCTTGCCGCCGAAGATCAGGAAGGCGATGACGAGAATGACGATCAGTTCCGGTGTGCCAAGTCCAAACATGGTATGTCTCCGTTGCGTGGAGGTTGATCAGGGATTCTGCGGTTTTTCGCCTTTTTCCTCGTCGAGTTTCTTCGGTTCTTCCTCTTTCTTGGTTGCATCCCGGAAGTTCTTGATTCCCTTGCCGATGCCGGAACCGATTTCGGGGAGCTTGCCGGCTCCGAAGATGATGACGACGATCACCAGGATAACGATCAGTTCCGGCATGCCAAGTCCAAACATAGATACCTCGTCAGAAGAGCGGTTGAAGTCGAAACGGTCAGGCTATGTGGCAAAACGGCGCCATATTCCTGGTGAATGTAGAGCAGTACGCCAAGAAAGTCAAGAATCACCTTGCCGGGCGCTCCTGTGCCGCAGCCGGCGGCAGGGCCATTCTACAGCGAGTTGATGCGGGCGGCGATATCGCGCATCGCGGCGATGATCTCCATTTCGTCGAGGGTGAGCAGCTGCCGGTTGCGCATCACCACCCTGCCGTTGATCACCGAGTGCTGCACATCTCCGCCCCGGGCGGTGTAGACCAGGTGGGAAGGGACATTGTACAGCGGGATCAGGTGCGGCTGGTCGAGGTCGAGGACGATCAGGTCGGCCTTCTTGCCGACGGCTAGCGTGCCGATCCGCTCATCGGCTCCGAGGGCGCGCGCCCCGCCTGCCGTCGCAGCAACCAGGGTGGTTTCCGCGTTCATCGCCGTCGGGTCCATTCCGGCGACCTTATGGACCTTGGCGACGCAGTTCATTTCCCCGAACATGTCGAGATCGTTGTTGCTGGCGCTTCCGTCGGTTCCCAGTGCGACGACGACCCCTTTCTCGATCATCCTGGCCACCGGGGCGATGCCGGAGGCCAGCTTCATGTTCGACTCGATGCAGTGACTGACCTTGACCTGCCGTTCTGCCAGCAGGTTGATTTCCTCTTCGTCGAGGATCACGCAGTGGGCGGCGAGCGTTTTGGGACCCAGAAGGCCGAGGCGATCGAGGTGACGGGTCGGGGTGGTGCCGTAGCGCTCGCGGCAGGTGGCGACCTCGGCGGCATTTTCCGAGAGGTGGGTGTGGAGGATGGCGTTCTCGCGGCCTGCCATCTCCCCAAGTCTGGTAAGCAGATCCGGCGAGCAGGTGTAGACGGCGTGTGGCATCACCGCGACGGTGATCAGCGGGTGATGGCGGTAGTGGGCGAACATCTCCTCGACATAACGGAAGCCGTTGTCCGGTTCGCCATAGCACGGCGAGGGGAAGTCGTAGAGGACCTCGCCAACCCAGGCGCGCAGACCGGCGGTGTCGGCGGCCCGGGCGACATCCTTGGCGAACAGGTACATGTCGCAGAAACTGGTGGTGCCCGATTTGATCATTTCGGCCATCGACAGCAGCGTCGACTGGTAGACGATGTCCGAGGTCAGCCGGCGCTCGACGGGGAAGATATGCTCGGTCAGCCAGGTCATCAGCGGCAGGTCGTCGGCGATGCCGCGGAAGCAGCTCATCGCCGCGTGGGTATGGGAGTTGACCAGTCCCGGCATGATCAGGCCGTGCTCGCAGTGCAGCCGCTCGGCTTCAGGGTACTTCTCTGTCAGCTCTGCGGCAGGGCCGATGGCGGTAATCGTGTCGCCGCTGACGGCGACGCCATGGTCGAGGAGCAGACATTCCTGGCGGGAACCGGGCAGGAGGTGGGAACCGGTGATCAGCAGGTTGGGGCGTGTCATGGCAGTGCAATGGGCGGAGGTTGTCTTCAGGCGGCTTCCCGGGAGATGACGGCGCTCACCAGATCGACCAGCTGCCCGCCGATGCGCGTCGAGGTCGCGATGATGTCCTCCAGCAGGATCGGCTGAAAATTGTCGGGGTCGTTGACGTTGGAGATCGCCGACAGGCCCAGTACCGCCATGCCGGCGTGACGGGCGACGATGACCTCCGGGACCGAGGACATGCCGACGGCATCGGCGCCGCAATCCCTCAACCAGCGTGTTTCCGCCGGAGTTTCCAGGCTCGGTCCCGGGATGCAGGCATAGGTGCCGGTGACGACATGTTTCAAGCCGCACAGGCCTGCGCAGTCGAGAGCGCTCTTGATCAGCCGGGGGTGGTAGGG
>CAYYWK010000374.1:0-3874 GCA_964475345.1 uncultured Desulfobulbus sp. | reverse complement strand
ATGTAGATGGAGGCGGACAGCACCGCCCCGATGATCAGCAGGTCGCCGAAGAGGGTGTCGTCCAGCCCGCTTTGCCCGCCGCCGCCGAAGATCAGCAGGGCAACTCCGACCAGCGATACCGCAACGCCCAGGGCGTTGACCGGACGCAGGCGTTCCTTGAGAAAGATCATCGACAGGAGAAGGACGGTCACCGGGATGGTCGCGATGATCAGCGAAGTGGTGGTGGCCGAGGTATGCTGCAGGCCGACGGTCTCGAAGGCAAAGTACAGGCCCGGTTGAAAGATGGCGAGCACCGCGAGCTGGCCGGTCTGTCGCAGGGTCAGTCGCGGCGGGCGGTAGCGGCCAAGGATCAGCAGGAAGAAGAGCGAGGCCGCCGAGAAGCGGAGAAAAACCAGGGTGAACGGGGTGAACCCCTGCAGGGCGATCTTGGTGGCGACGAAGGAGAAGCCCCAGAAGATAACGGCCAGGGTCAGGGCCAGGTAGGTGAGGAATGGACTGCGACGGTGCATGGGGAATCCTTGCTGAGAATCGGAAGTGGTTATACGGTGAAGGGGCGCCGGCCCGGACGACCTGCCGAATCTACCCCGGCAGCAGAGCGGTTTCTTGCACGTTCTTGCTGTTTTCTGACAAAAGCCGCACCGGCGCGGCCAGGGTCAACGGCCCTGTGCGGTGCGGTACTGTCCCGGCGTGGCACCGGTGAACTGCCTGAATTTGCGGCTGAAATGGCACTGGTCGCTGAAGCCCAGCTGGTAGGCGACCTCGGCGATCTCCCCGCCGCGGCGGAGCAGCTGCCTGGCCCGGTCGATGCGGAGCTGGGTCTGGAAGGCATGGGGCGGCAGTCCTTTGGCCTCCCTGAACAGGCGCAGGAAATGCCAGGGGCTGAGACCGGCGAGATGGGCCAGTGTTTGCAGGGAAACCGTCTTGTCGATGTTGGCCCGGAGATACTCTTCGGCCAGCAGCACGGCCTTCGGCCGGTTTGCCATAACGGCAGGCGGGCGGCACTCCCCGACGCGGACGAGCAGGGAGGAGAGGGCGGCATGCAGCGCTTCCTCCCGCTCGCCGGCATCGCAGCCGTCGTCCTGCAGCAGGGCACTGGAATGCAGCAGCCGGCAGGCCACCGTGCGGTCAACGACGACAGGCGACCTGAACATTGGCCGGGCCCCCGTGCCGCTGATCTCTTCGGCGAGGCTGTGCAGCCGTCCGGGGGCGATGTACCACATCCGGTAACACCAGCTTCGCCCCTGCTCCGGGTTGCAGGAGTGGATCTCACCCGGGGGGATCAGGGCGAGCTGGCCGGCGCCGATGCGGTGGCTTTCGCCGCGGTACCAGAAGGTGCTTTCCCCTGAATGCACCAGGCCGATGGCGTACCTGTCGTGGCCGTGCTTGGGGAAGGTCCTGCGGTCATACCGGGAGAGGCGCATCTCGATGCCGGGCAGCCCCGGATCCCGCCAGAACATGGCCAGCCCGTTGCCGACGATCTTCTCGCTCCTGGGGGCGCCGACGGGCGCGGCGCGTTCCAGCAGACGGCCTGGCGATGGCGGCGGCACAAGTGGCGGGCTGCCGTCTTGAATTTCGTCTGCTGCAGTCATCAAATTCTCTCCATCTTCGACGTGTCAGTCAGGGTCTTCCTGATTCCGGCAGCCAGTCCGGAGACGGTCAACGGTTTCTTGATACAATGAACGCCCTCGCCGAAGACCCCGAGATAGGCGATGACTGTCGGGAAGCAGCCGGCAAACGATGCGGAAGTGCTGCAGGGGTGCTGGCATCAGCGACCGGGATCAATGAGGGGCTGGCGGGGCAAGGAGGAAGCATGGTATCCTTTTCGCGCACGAGAAGCAAGCCGCATCGATAGCTGACCCAGGCGGATAGTCCGGCGTTTCGCTGGACGGCGTGTGCAGGCTGCTGCCTCGATGAAGCGGCGGCACGATGCGGGGCCACTGCCAGCAAGCATGGTCGTCTTCTGCTGTCCTTCCGCTGCCCTTGCAGATCTCAGGAGACTCCCCGGCCTTTTCCGGCTGAAGATCTGTCGGGGGGTGCTGCATAAAAAGCAGCAACTTGCAGAACTGACGGCAGAGTGTCGGGGAGTTGCGCACGGGCTTCAAGCGCCTGAGATTTCCGGCTTGCAGGGTCCAGGACGATCCAGCGATAAACGGACAGCGCACCCCTGTACTGGTGTCGTTTCTGGTTGGCGTTCCTGCCGGGAATGTTTTACTGAAAACTGCCAAGATATGATGAAATGCCGTGATTTTGCCGGCAAGACTGCGGAAGAACCATGAGCAATAAAATTGACAATCGTCGCTACAAGCTGACCCTGGAGTTTGACGGCAGCAACTTCAGCGGCTGGCAGAAGCAGGCCGATGCCCGGACCGTCCAGGGGGATCTGCTGAAGGCGGCGACCCGGGTTTTCGGTGTCAGCCCGGGCGATATCCAGGGCTGCGGCCGCACAGACGCCGGGGTCCATGCCCTCGCCTACACGGCCCATCTCGAGGTGGCAAGCCGGATGCCGCCGGCGGAGGTCGCACAGAGACTCAACGACGAGTTGCCCAAGGATATCGCCGCAAGGAGTGTCGATCTGGCGCATCCCCGTTTCCATGCCCGCCACAGCTGCATTGCCAGAAGCTATCTCTATCGGCTGCGCACCAGCAAGAGCGCGTTCGGCAAACGCTATGACTGGTGGGTCCGTCAGCAGCTCGATCTGGCGGCGATGCGACAGGCGGCGGCGATCATGGTGGGCATGCACGATTTCGCCAGCTTTGCCGATACCCCCGAACTGAAGAAATCGACGAAGGTGCTCGTTTACGGCGTCGACATCGCCGCGGCCGGCGAGGTCGCCATGGTCAGGGTGGTCGGCTCGCACTTTCTCTGGCACATGGTGCGGCGGATGGTGGGGGTTCTGGTGGAGGTCGGCTGCCATCGCCTGGGTGAGGAGGATATCCGGTCCCTGATGCAGGGTCCGTCCGATATTCCGGGGAAGCATACCGCGCCGGCGGCAGGCCTGTTCTTTGAACGGGCCTTCTACGAAACCGGCGAACTGGAGGAGTTTGCCAGTCGAATGACACCTGCCGGGACGGCGGAAGATGCTCCAGGGGCCACACCCTCTGCGACAGCCGGATTACGCCAGATCCTGCCGGGCGAGGCTGACCAGCAGCGCTGAACGCTGCAGTTCCTTGCTGAAGGTGATCTCGGCCAGTTCGATGGAGTTGGCTTCGCTCTCCTCGCGACTGTCGACGATGACGTTCATCCAGTTCAGATGCTGGGAATGGCGCTCAAGGACGAGGACCTCAGACGGCAGCTCCAGGATTTTCTGCAACAGGGCAAGCGTATCGTTGGGCGGTTCCAGTTCCTTGCGTGCCAGGCCGATCTGTATGTCGGTCTCGGCAAGGAGGGTCTTCAGTTCACGGATCTTCTCGGCGTGTTCCTGGTCCGGCTGGCAGAGGATTTCAAAGGTCTGCCGTTTGCCGCAGAGGATGCGGTGCATCGAGGCGAGGCGTTCCCGGCGCTCGCGCAACTCCGCAAGGTTGGCCTTGAGGGCGGATATCTTTTCCATGGCCGCCAGGGCAAGCAGTTCCAGGCTGCGTCGCCCGAGCTGGCTGCGGGTCGCTTCCAGGCTCGACGCCGGCTGGACCAGGCGGTGATCGACAAAGGTGACGGCCTGCATCGGCACGTCGCGCAGGGTCATTTCCCCCTCCTGCTTGTGGCCGTAAACGGTCTTCGTTGTCCGGCTCATGGTCAAGAGGGCGTACACCTGCGGATCTGAGCCGGGGATGTCGCTGTTGCGCACCTGCCGCAGCACCGATTCGACGTCTTCTGTGGAGAGGACGAGGGCTTTCAGCCGCGGGTGGTCGGCAGAGGTCTTCGGTTGCAGCCGGACCGG
>CAYYWK010000373.1:0-3881 GCA_964475345.1 uncultured Desulfobulbus sp. | reverse complement strand
CGCTTATTCCCCCGTGAAATAGTCGTTGTGTTCGACATCGACCTGTTCCAGCCAACGGGCGATAGCGGTATCGTAACCCGAGGTCAGGCTGAAGACCTTCACCGCCAGCCGGAAACGGGTCTTCAGCGTGGTATTGCCGGTTTCGCCGATTTCACGCAGGACCTGAGGGTAATCGGCGGGATCGACCACCACCGTGACATCGTGGAAGTTCTTGGCCGAGGCCCGCAGCAGGGTCGGCCCGCCGATATCGATGTTCTCGATGGCGTCGGAGAGGCTGCAATGCGGATTGGCGACGGTCTTCTCGAAGGCGTAGAGATTGACGGCGACCAGGTCGATGTTCTGCAGGCCATGCACAGCGCACTGCTGCCGGTGCTCGGGATTGGCGCGCTGGTTGAGGATGCCGCCATGGACCTTCGGGTGCAGGGTCTTGACACGGCCGTCCAGCATCTCCGGAAAACCGGTGAATTCGGAAACGTCGACGACGTTGATCCCGGCGGCGCGGATTGTCCGGGCGGTGCCGCCGGTGGAGAGTATCTCGATTCCCAGGCGGGAAAGCTCGGCCGCGAAGTGTTCGATCCCCGATTTGTCGGTCAGGCTGATCAGGGCCCTTTCTATCCTGCTCATATACTGTCAGTCCTTTCGTAAGAATGATTTGATCTTGCGGCGGTCCCGCTTGTCAGGCCGCCGTGCCGGCACCATGCCCGAGGCGTGGAGGAGCCGTCGCATCTCCCGCTCCTCCTCACGCCTGCGCACACTTTCCTCGTCCTCGTGGTAGAGCAGCTGTGCTTCCCTGGCAGGACGACGCGTGCCGGAGACCGCCAGGACCTTTACCTGGAATTCCTCGTGACCAGTGTTGATCACCAGGCTGTCACCGATGGCGACGTTTCTGGCGGGCTTGGTCCTTGACCCGTTGAGATGGACTTTGCCGCCACCAACGGCCGCGGTGGCCATCGAGCGGGTTTTGAAGAACCGGGCCGCCCACAGCCATTTGTCGAGGCGGACACCGCTGTCGGCTTTCTCCATGCATATCCCCTGCTGCTGTCGTTTATGCTGAAAGAAGCGCAAGTTTACACCGATTGTAAGCGAATCGCATGGAAAAAGACGATTCCGGAATCCTGCCGAAAATGGCCTTGTCGGCGCACGGCAAAAGGTGTATCAACAAGGAGGTCACCAACCCCCCGGCAGCAACCGGCCCCGAAATACGCCTGATCTGCAGGTGCAACCCCGCCAGGAACCCATGCTCATCCATTCGGTCGGCATCAAAGACATCCAGACCCCTGTCAAAGTCCTCGAGAAAGGCGGCGGACTGCAGGACACCGTCGCCACCATCAGCATTCAGGCAAGCATGCCGACGACTGCCAACAGCAGCTGTGTCGAAGCGTTCACCTCGTCGCTCAACGGCGCCCTCGGGGAGATCAGCGTCGCCAGTTTCTCGAAGATCCTCGCTGATGTGCAGCAGCGTCTCAAGGCCCGGAGTGCGCGACTGGAGATGAGCTTCCCGTTCTTCATCGAAAAGAGGGCCCCCGTCAGCAGGACCCGCAGCCTGATGGAGTACCGCTGCACCTTCTCCGGCGGCATCGGCGACGACGAGGATTTCATCCTCAGCGTCAGCGTGCCGGTGACCACGCTCTGCCCGTGTTCAAAGGAAATCAGCAGCCACGGGGCTCACAACCAGCGGGCGGAGGTCGACCTGCGAGTCAAATTCGACGGCTTTATCTGGATCGAGGACCTGATCGTGATGGTCGAGCAGTCGGCGTCCTGCGAGCTATACGCACTGCTCAAGCGTCCCGACGAAAAATACGTCACCGAGAAGGCCTTCAATAATCCGATGTTCGTCGAGGACGTGGTCCGCAAGGTGGCCCTGGCCGCCCTCGCCCACCCCGACATCACCTGGTTCGCCGCCGGCGTCGAGAGTTTCGAGTCGATCCACAAGCACAGCGCCTACGCCTACGTGGACAGCGACGAAATCCGCTGAATCCCCGGTTCAAGGCGATTACATGTGCCGCCGCATCCCGCGGTGGCTATTTCCTGAAAAACCAGAGAAGCAACGTCAGCAGGATACTGATGACGATGCTGGTGGTGAGCGGGAAAAACAACTGGAATCCCTCCCGCCTGATAAAGATGTCCCCCGGCAGCCGGCCGAGGGGAAGCTTCTGCAGCCACGGCCAGCACAGCCCGACAACCACCAGGACGACTCCGATACCGACCAGGATCCTGCCCACCTTTTCCTCCTCCGTTTTACGCCCGGCTACATGACCATGGCCAGGGCCCTGCAGAAACGGACCATGCCCTCCTCAATCGTCTCCTCGCTGGCACAGGTGAAATTCAACCGCAATGCCGGTACCTCAGTCCTGTTCGTGTAGAAGGGGTCTCCCGGCACGAAGACCACCTTTTCGCGGACAGCGTGCTCGAACAGCTGCATGGCGCTCAGTCCGTCCGGCAGTCTTCCCCACAGGAACATCCCTCCTTCCGGGCGGGTCCAGGAGATCGTGTCCGGAAGATGCCTGTCGATACTGTCGAGCATCGCCCGGCACTGCCGGCCGTAGGCCTCGCGGATCGTGTCGATGTGGGCGTCGAGATCGTTGTCCTGCAGGTACTGGCAGAGAATCTGCTGGGTGAAGCCCGAGGTGTTGAGGTCGGACGCCTGCTTGGCAACCAGCAGCTTCTCACGGATCGCCGGCGGGGCGACAATCCAGCCGATACGCAGGCCGGGGGCGACGACCTTCGAAAAGGAACCGAGCAGGATGGTCCGTCCGGGGATGATGGCGGCAAAGGAGCGCTGATGGCTGCCGGAAAAGCGCAGCTCGCCGTAGGGATCGTCCTCGACGACGAAGAAACCGCAGGCCTCCGCCACCTCTGCCACCTCCCGACGGTTGGCATCGCTGTAGGTTATGCCGGAGGGGTTCTGGAAACTGGGGACGCAGTACAGCAGCTTCGCACCGCCTTCCCTGGTGGCAGCTGCAAGCTCGGCGACATCCAGGCCGTCATCGCCCAGAGTCACCGGCAGGAACCTCGGCCGGTAGATCGACAGCGACTGGATGGCGCCGAGATAACCGGGTTCCTCGATGACCACCCCGTCGCCGGCATTGATCAGGGCCTTGCCGAGGAGATCGAGCCCCTGCTGCGAACCATTGGTGATGAGGATGTCCTCTTCTGGGACGCTCAGCCCCTTGCGCCGCAGGTACCTGTCGGCGATGTAGCGGCGCAGCGCCGGAAGCCCCTCGGAACAGCTGTACTGCAGCATGTCCCGGCCATGGAGTTCGAAGGCCCTGGCACTTGCCGCCTCCATCGACGCCACCGGAAACAGGTCGCGGTTCGGCAGGCCGCCGGCGAAGGAGATGATCTCGGGATCGAGGGAAACTTTCAGGATTTCACGAATAAACGAACGCGGAACATGGATGATCCGCTCTGCAAAAACCTCCTGCTCCATGATGCGCTGCTGCTCCTCTGGTCTGTACCGGGTGTCCGTAACCGCCGGCTGCGATGTCGCAAATCCGGCCTGAACAGGTAATCTTCAGTAATAAAAGATAGATATACCATGACAAAAGAGAAATGACCGGTATTTTCCGATTCCGTCCGGGAAAAAGTCGATACCGCAAAGGATGGTGCGGGGAGCTTTTCCCGCTGACTTCCGGCCTTTTCCCCGGGAAACTGTCAATCCGGACAGGGGCAGTCTGAGGGTGATTGCAGGCCAGTCTCACACGACGGGACGAATGATGTCAACTTTCGGCGCTGCCCGGCCAACAGATACGGCCACTCTCGTCGCCTGTTCTTCGCCAGGGACGCTTGCTGGCGCAGCAATGGCTGTGCAGCTGCCTCTCCTGAAATCGTCCGGGATATGGCCGCCCACCGACTCACAGCAGAAGTGGCTCTCCACCAGC
>CAYYWK010000372.1:0-3910 GCA_964475345.1 uncultured Desulfobulbus sp. | reverse complement strand
GCTGGCCGGGTAGTGCTCCAGATGGTGATGGAAGCAGATCGCCTCGACGACTGGTCCGGCGAATCCCCACAGGCCGAGCAGGTATGCTCCCACGCTGCTGTGGGAGGCCCCGAAGACGGCCTTTTCGGCCACCCACATCGGGATTCCCTGGTCTCGTGCCGTTGTCGCCGCCTGCCTGTACTGCAGGGGCAGGTGGGAGGCGAGGATCAGCTTGCCGATGTCGTGCAGGGAGCCGGCCAGGAAGGCGTTGCCGGAGGTTTCCTTGTCGGCGCCTTCATGGTCCGCGATGGCCTTGGCGATTTTACCGACCGCCATGCTGTGCACCCACAGGTCGTCCACCGGCAGGGTGTCCGGCTGGATCTTCATCTGCGAGAAGATCTCGACGCAGAGGACGAGGGCCTTGACGGTCTCGAGCCCGAGCAGCTTGACCGCCCTGCTCGGGCTGTCGACCTTCGCGTAGACGCCGAAGAACGCCGAATTCACCAGTTGCAGGATTTTCGCGCTCATGGCGATGTCCTGTTCGATGATCGCCCCGACGTCGGTGATCTCGACCTCCGGCGCAACGATCGCCTTCTGGAGCCGGGTATACAGTTCCGGAGGACTCGGCAGGGAGCCGATCTGCGAGACCAGGTCCTTGAGGGCGCCGTCGGCGAGGATGTCCTGGAGCGCGCTGGCCTGCAACAGAATCATCTTCAGGCGTGCCGGATCGCAGGGTTTGGCGAGGAACTGGTGGACCACCCCGACCGTGCGGAGAATGGCGTTGACCTCGGCATGGCCGGTCAGCATGATCCTGATGGTATGAGGGTGTTCGTTCTTGATGATTTCCAGCAGCCTGGCCCCATCCATGCCCGGCATCCGCATGTCGGAGACGACCACGTCGACCTTTTCATGGTCGATCAGGGCCAGGGCTTCGCGGCCGCTTAAGGCGAACAGCATCTCGAACTCGTGGCGCAGCGGACGGAGCATGCGGCGCAGGCCGTCCAGGATATTCGGTTCGTCGTCGACGAAGACAATCTTTTTTTTCATCGTCTGCAACCTCTTTGCCCGGGAAAGGGAAACGGAATCCGCTTGTCCTGCTCAGACCGTTTCGCCATGTTCCTGGCGGACCCGGACCATGACCGGTTCCTTGATTCCCACCTGCTGGGAGAAATTGATCAGTCCCTGCAGCAGGGCCCAGGTGATTTCCTGGCCCGTCGGGACGATCAGGACTCCGCCCGAAGTCTTGATGTCCTGCTCGGCGATCATCCCCACGGACAGTTCGCGGACCTGCAGGCTGACGACCTTTTCGAACTCCTCGCCGAACTCGAGCCCGGCCAGCAGGCTGAGGACTTCGGGATGATAGGTCCCCTGTTCCTCCTGCATCTGCCTGATCGCCGCGCCGTGACGGATTCCCCTGTGCAGCCGGGCGTCGAAGTCGATGGAGACCTTCAGCACCTGCGCGCCGAGGACGATCACTTCGTCCAGGTTGTCATCCTTTTCCAGGTCGGCATGGTCGCGCAGCTGATGTTCGATGATTGCGGCAACCGTTTCCAGCCGGGGGATTTTTTCAAGCAGCCTGGCGCCGGTATGCGGGTGCTTGCGATAGAGAGCCTCTTCCTCGTCGTTCAACGGGTGGCCGGCGTAAACTTTGCTGAGCAGCTCGTTGGGCAGGATGATGCAGCCGATCTGGGAAAGGAGGGCGGCCATCTCGTACTGCCAGGGGCCGTGGAGACCGAGTTTTTCAACGAGCCGGACCACCAGCCGTTTGACCCGCAGGCCGCTGCTGAAGGCGACCGGGTTGGCCAGGCTGAGCAGTTCGGAAAGAACGGTGACGCTGCCTTTGAGGGTCTTGTCGAGGAGTTCTCGTTCCGCTGTGATCAGCCTGTACTGATGGAGGGCGAGGGCGATGGAGGTAACCAGCGTCGAAGTGGGGCAGGGCTTGTTGAGAAAGCGGAATATCTGGCCCCGGTTGACCGCCTCGATGGCGGTGTCCTGGTCGGCGTTGCCAGTCAGCATGATGCGGACGGTGTCCGGATAGAGGTCCCTGACCTGTGCAAGCAGCTGGATCCCATTCATCACCGGCATCCGCATGTCGGAGATGATGACCGCAAACGGCCCCTCGCTCTTCAGGACCTCAAGCGCGGCGTCTCCGCTGATGGCGGTGTGTATCTCGAAACGCTTGCGCAGTTCGCGCCTGATGGAGAGGAGGATATTTTCCTCGTCATCGACGAACAGAATCTTTTCGTTCATTTCCATGTCTCCGGCCGAATCGTGAATGTGCAGTTCCTCTTCTGAAGTATCATGGTTTCCGGTGAAGAGTCAATCGACCACTGCCTGTTGCAGCGCGACTTCGCCGCTGACCTCCCGATCCCCGCTAACCGGCGAGGGCAATCCCCGAAAAACTGTCCTCGATCTGCTGCAGATCGTACAGTCCTGCGGTGAAGCGGCCCGCGAACACCTTGTTCTCGATGAGCAGGCGGGCGATTGCGTCGGTTTTGCTGTTGTCGAGAGCGATGGATTCTTCGAGACAGTTGCAGCCGAGTATGACCCGGGGCGGACCCATCCCCTGCCTGATCCGCTGCAGATCCTCGTTGAGTTTTTTCAGCGGCGGCACCCTCTTGCCGATGCCGAGCACGGCGTTTTCAGGAAGAGGGCAGGCGCACGACAGGCTGAAGTCGTCGCCGACCGCGGTGACCCGCAGGGCATGGATCCGTCCGTTGGTGTGAAGGATCAGCGGATAGTGCCTGAACACCGCCGTATCCAGCCTGTCCACGGCGACGCCGATGGTTCGTGCATAGATCTGCGCGGCGGGTTCCCCGTCCAGCAGCAGCAGGCGGCCATCGTGGCTCGAGATGGTTCCGGAATGACGCCTTGTGGAGGTGAGAAACGGCTGGTGCTTGAACAGCCGGAAGGGCAGGGTGGTCAGGAACAGCACCAGCACCGCGGCATCCCGGAAGGCCGTGCCGTCGAGGATCAGCCGGGCCTGGTCCGCGCCACCGTGCAGGAGCCCCCCGGTCATCGGCAGGTCCGGCAGTTTGCTCTGCAAGGCCCGGAGCAGCCCGCTGAAATCGGTACGGTCGCCGGCGGCGAGCAGCAGGCCGAAGGCTGGCAGTTCGGTGAGGGAGCGGCGCAGCGTGATATCGGCGATGGTCTCGTCAAGATCCGGGCCTGAGCCGGCAATGGGGCCGATCAGGTACGGCAGCGCCGAGAGTTCGCCGCTTGCCAGCGACAGGCCCGAGACATTTCCCGCGCCGGCTCCGTCATTTATCTGCTCGGGCGTCGACCAGCCGAGCACTGGGCCGTCGAGCTTCTCTTCCAGTCGGGCCGCCAGCAGGCCGCTGTCGATACCGGGAGGGAACATGACCAGGTGGATGGCCGCGGCCTCCTGCCTGATGGCGGCGGCAAGGCCCGACGCTGCGGCCGCGCAGTCCTCTCCAGGTACTGCCCCACGGCGTACCTGCAGCCTTGCCGGGACGCCTGCGGCATCGGCACGCATTTCCCTCTGCAGGATGGTCCGGAGTGTCTCCGGAGCGCAGGGCTTGGTCAGGAATTGGTCGACGATTCCCATCGTGCCGAGAATGGCCTGTTCATCCGGCCTTCCGGTCAGCAGGATCCGGTAGATGCGGGGGTGGCTCTCCTTGACCCTGGTGAGCAACTGCGCCCCGTCCATCCCAGGCATCCACATGTCGGAGACGATGACGTCGATAGGCTGCCGGGAAAGGACGGCGAGGGCCTCGTCGCCGCCGCAGGCGAAATGCAGCTGGCAGTCCGGGAGATGTCCCCGCAGCGAACGACGGATGCTGTCGAGCAGCGGCTTTTCGTCGTCGACGAACAGAACATTGGTACAGGTCATGGCAGCGTATCCTCCTGGTTCAGTGGCAGCAGGGCGGCAGGTCTTCCCCGTAACGCCGGTAAATGGTGGCGAACTCGA
>CAYYWK010000371.1:0-3913 GCA_964475345.1 uncultured Desulfobulbus sp. | reverse complement strand
CCAAACCGGCCGTACCCTTTGGCGGCATCTACCGCATCATCGATTTCAGCCTGAGCAACGTGGTCAACTCCGGACTGAAAAAGGTCGGTGTGCTGACCCAGTACAAGCCCCTGTCGCTGATGAGCCATCTTGGTTCCGGCGAGGCCTGGGATTTGACCGGGCGGACCCGCGGAGTGAAAATCCTGCCGCCACGCACCGGTTCAAAGGATTCCGACTGGTACAAGGGGACGGCCGATGCGGTGCGTCGCAATATCGACTTCATCCAGAGCAATCCCACCGACGAGGTGCTGATCCTGTCCGGCGACCATATCTATCACATGGATTTTGATGCGATGATCGAGTACCACCGATCGAAAAAGGCCGATGTCACCGTGGCGATGATGGTGGTGCCGAAAAGCCAGATACACCAGTTCGGGGCAGGAATCACCGACAACCGTAACCGGATCGTCGAATGGGAGGAGAAACCGAAAATAGCCCGGACCAACCTGGCATCGATGGGCATCTATGTCTTCAACCGCCAGTACCTGCTTGATTCGCTCGCCCGCGACAAGGATGAGGCCGATTTCGGCATGCATATCCTCCCTTACGCGATCGCCCATGACAGCACCTTTGCGTATCCCTTTTACGGATACTGGCGCGATGTCGGGACTATCCAGGCTTACTGGGAGGCAAATATGGACATCATCCGCAAAGACAGTGGCATCTCTCCTGAAAAATGGCGGATCAGAACCAATGTTCAGGCAGAGGAACGAGCGGCCGACAGGCCGCCGGTCCGATTCGGCAGCAGCTCGCAGGTCGAGAACTCACTGATTTCGGCAGGCTGCGAAATCCATGGGACCGTCATCAACTCGGTCCTGTCACCGGGGGTTGTCGTCGAAAAAGGGGCGATCGTCCGCGATTCGATCCTTTTTTCGGACTGTCGAGTTGAGGAAAAATCCGTTGTCGAGCTGTCCATTTTCGACAAGCATGTGCATGTCGGTCCCGGTGCAAATATCGGGGTTGGCAAAGGTGAGGCTGTTGCGAACAGGCAGCATCCGAAACATCTGTATACCGGTATATCACTGGTCGGCAAGGGTGTCGAGATGCCGGCGGGCGTTACGATCGGCCGGAACTGCGTCATCAATTCCTACTGCCGGCAGGAATCGTTTCCGAAAGGGGCGATCAACGATGGTGAGTCGCTCTTCCCAGACGGTGAGATCAGCTGAGGACAAGGGGTGTAGCGGAGAAAATGATTGCGGTTTTGCACCACATGGGTATTATTGCGCACATTCCGGCGCACCCAAGCCCCCGTAGCTCAGTGGATAGAGCACAGGATTCCTAATCCTGGTGCCGCAGGTCCGATTCCTGCCGGGGGCACCAATACAACAAGGGGTTACAGAGCTTGTCTCTGTAATCCCTTTCTTGTTTCCGGCGATTTGTCCAACCATTGTCCAACCTTTTTCAGCTGGACGTCATTTTATGTATTCGTCCATCTCGTCAGTGAAAGACCGATTTTGATACCTTCTGAATTATTGGCAAGACAAAGGCCGCTCTCGGTAGGCCGTACCGCCTTCTGGGGTAGTGGTGGCGATCCTGGCGGCCAGGAGGGTGTGACTGAATGAATATCGCCGGGGCTTGAAGGATCAGCGTCGAGGACGGTATCAGGGAATGGAGAGAGACGCCACCATAAGGCGGCCGTCCCATGTCGTTTTCGGAAAATGAAAAAAGCCGGCCCCGGCAAATGGGATCGGCCTTTCATTCAATTGTCTAGCGTGAAGGCGATTCAGATTGGATTCTTCTTCTGTGACCTGACGCGGGCTCTTTCCCTCAGATGCTCCTGGTAACCTTCCGCCGTCATTGGCGAGCCGGTCTTGTCCCATTACAGCATGTTCAATTCCATGACGAAACTGCTCGCAAGGATAATTCTCCTGTCTCTACCGAGTATCGCCCTGGCTGGCAACAACAGAGGCCAGGCTTTCTCCACATGGCCTGATACAGGGCAGACGAAGTGCTACAACAATACTGCTGAAATTTCCTGCCCAACACGTATGCGGGTCTGTCTCAGCGGTGCGCAAAGGGAAGTCAATTCTTGCCTGAGCATCTTTAGCCTATGAATCAGATTTCTACTCTGTTGCGATGTTCTGCAAAGCAAAAATTGCTTCTGGAAGGCCAATTTGCCCATCGGAATTGACATCTGCTGCCAGATTGCCGACAACGGCTTCAAGCCCGGAGAGAATCCTTAATGCAAGAATTACGTCAACAAGATCAACATGCGTGTCACCGTCGATATCCCCTGACATGGAAATGGCGGCTGCGATATCCAATCGACCGTAGCCATAGGTGTTGTTCGGCCAGCCGGAACTGCCGCAGGCCGATGATTCCAGATGGTAGGCCGTGTTGTTCAGGCGCTGAATGGTAGCCGATAGGTCGTTTTTCAACGATGGCAACGCTGACCACAGCAGGGCAGCTGCTCCTGCGACATGAGGAACGGCCATTGATGTGCCGCTCATTGAGTCATAGGTGCTGTTGGGAATACTTGAACGTGCTGTTCCAGGGGCACTGATGTCAGGCTTGACTCGGCCGCTGCCATCGACAGTGACCGGGCCGAGGCTGCTTGAGTACGCCAACTGGTCTGACCCTGTAATGAGAGCACCAACAGTGTAGGTCTCGGGGTATATTGCAGGTGGAGTGGCGATGGTTGAACAACTGCCGTAACCGTTGTTTCCCGCCGAAGAGACAGTGAGAATACCGGCAGCCTGGTGGGCCTGCACTGCTGCACGAAGCACGGTAATATCAGAACAACCTTCACCGGACGTACAACTCCAGGAATTGATGGTGATATCTGGGGCCAAGTCCGGGTTGCCATCGACAGCCGGATCTCCGTCAACTGGATAGGGTGCCAAGAAAAATTCAAAGCATTCGAGATAACTTTGCGGAGACCCCCAGCCGTTGTCCATGTTGCGGCAACCAATCCAACGGGCTCCCGGGGCGACGCCGATCTGATTCATTCCGCCATCATCGCCGACTGCGATTCCAGTGGTATGTGTTCCATGATTGAAGTCATCGCAAGGCGCAGAGGCATCGACGCCACAGCGATTCGTCCCATGGTTGTTTGCATGAATGGCATCATGCCAGTTGTAGTCGTGGTCTGCATGGGTGCCGTTCCAGCCGCGATACTGGTTTTTCAGGGCAGGGTGATCCCACTGCACCCCTGTGTCCTGGCTGCCAATAACGATCCCTTGACCAGTATACCCTCTGGCCCAGACTTGAGGAGCATGGATGTAGGCGATATTCGTTTCTATTGTGTCCGCTTTCTCAGGGGCGTTTGTTTTATACGAAATAGGTTCCTGAGGTATTTTTACATGAGGATTGCTCTCGATTCTGGCCACATCGTCTCTTGCGGCTATTGCCAGTGCGGTGGATGCATCGGCAACGATGTAAACGGCATTGGCAATCGAATATGCACGGTAGCTGATACCTTTTCCTTCGAGCCAGGCACGCAGCGGCGCCTGGGAGCGGCGCGCGGTTTCGCGGAGCTCAGCATGTACCCGCCTTCTCTTATCCCTGCTTGACTTGGCCAGACGCGCTGTTTTGAGATCGGCCTGCTCTGAGAGCAACACCAGCATTTCTACCCGTCCGGGAAGCTCAAGTTGTGTTTTCAGGCTTGGGGAGATTTTTCTCAAAATGGAAAATTCGGCGGTCGATTCAGCTGCCAGAGCGGACCTGGTAAGCAGAAAGAATAAGAAAAGGACGGAACATGCTGTAGGCTTCAATGAATGCATGGGATTCCTCCAGATATGCTTCTGTTCCTCTGCAGAGATCGAGACCTGAGATTGGCCTCACCAAGGTTCAATGTCCCTATGTGAAGGTAGTGTGCACAAAGTTCTGCAAAAAAAGAAAGACCATGGCATGTGGTGTTTTAGCCGAACAACCA
>CAYYWK010000370.1:0-3915 GCA_964475345.1 uncultured Desulfobulbus sp. | reverse complement strand
CTGTTGATCTTCCTGCTCGTCACCGTCTTTTCCCTGGTCGTGCCGCAGTTCGCCCACTGCGGGGAAGGACCTGGCTGGCTGCATGAAATCCGCGTCGGCATTCTCGACCACGACACCGACAACCTGTGGAGCGGCAGTTCCCGCGAGGATGGCATCGACTACAACGCCGAGCTGGTCTTCACCCCGAGCCTGGAACTCTGGCACGGCACCCTGCGCCCCAACCTCGGGGTTTCAATCAACGACCGCGGCAACACCAGCAAGGTCTACACCGGCGGGGTCTGGCAGTTTCTCTGGAAAAACGGCGTGCTCCTCGACCTCGGGGCCGGACTGGCCCTCCATGACGGCGAAACCGACAATCCCAGGGAGCGCGACCGCAAGCAGCTGGGCAGCACCCTGCTGCTCCACTTCTCGTTGGAGATCGGCTACTGCCTCACCGACCACAGCCGGCTGCTGCTGATGTTCGACCATATCTCAAACGGCTACACCGCCGACCCCAACCAGGGCCTCGACACCCTTGGCCTCCGCTACGGCTATCTGTTCTGAGCCCCCCCTCGCCGGCAATTTCTGCCGCCCGCCGGCAGTTTTATCCAAGGGGCTGCAGGAAGATCATCACCGGCGCAGCAGGAAAAGGTCTCCCTCAATCCACTGCCCCTGCTCGCGCCGGGTCCCCTGCTGCCGACGCTCCGCAACCGACCAGCCGTGCCTGCCGGCCAGCCGTTCGATGTATGCCGGTAAATGGGCATAGCGGCCGGAAGGCCTGAGGATATAGTCGGCACCTGTCTCGCAGTGTTCAATCGACAGGGCGAACACGGCGCCAGCCGCCGAACAGCGATCCAGACCTGCGAAGACCTGGTCCAGCCTGCCGATGTACACAAAGACATCGGCGGCAACGATCAGGTCATAGCGCTCTTCGCAGCACTCCAACCAGCTGGCGATGTCCGCGCACTCCAGCCTGTCGTAGATGTCTTTTGCCGCCGCCTTGGCCAGCATCCCGGCCGAGATGTCTATCCCGTGCAGTACCCCGGCAATGGATTGAAATGCCTCGCCGGCCAGCCCCGTCCCGCAGCCGAGATCGAGCATCCGCGCGAGCCTCGCCCCTTCCCCCAGTGCGGCAGCAACCATCTCCCGCAGCATGGTCGGCACCGCATAGCCGAGCTGTTTGGTGAGATGCCGGTCGAAACGTTCGGCATAGGCGTCAAAGGTCTCAACGACATAGTCACGGGGGGCGATGTCGGTGGT
This sequence comes from uncultured Desulfobulbus sp., assembly GCA_964475345.1. Lineage (GTDB taxonomy): Bacteria > Desulfobacterota > Desulfobulbia > Desulfobulbales > Desulfocapsaceae > Desulfoprunum. The sequence continues at coordinate 2,676 of CAYYWK010000370.1, read as the reverse complement.
CTGGCCGGAGAGGGCGGCCAGCATGTGCCTGGCCGGCGCGTGATCCTGGCGGATTTCCAGCAGCTGCCGCAGACGGGCGACGGCATCCTCCTGCTGGTTCAGGCAGTTATGGACCCCGGCGATATTGTAGAGGGCATTGACCGATTGCGGCTCCAGTTCCAGGGCGCGGCTCAAGCAGGCCAGTGCCTCGTCGTGACGCCCCTGGCCGCTGCAGATGACCCCGAGGTTGTTCAGAGCCAGCGGGTAATCGGGGGCCAGCTGCAAGGCCCAGCGGACGTATTTCTCGCCCTCCTCGCCCCGCCCCTGCCGTTGCAGGACCTTTCCCATGTTGTTGAGGGCCTTGGGGTCTCCGGGAGCGAGTTCCATCGCCCGCCGGTAACAGGCTTCGGCTGCCCGGATATCCCCCTCCTCCTCGCGGATTGCCCCGAGATTGAGATGCAGCAGGGCGTCATCCGGCGTCTCGGCCAGCGCCTCGCCGCAGCATCTGACCGCTTCCGCCAGCCGGCCGGCCTGCTGGTAGAGGGCCGCCAGGTTGCCGAGGATCTTCGGGTGGCCGGGAAGCACCTCCAGCACCTGCCGGTAACGTCCCTCGGCCTCCGCAAGACGTCCCTGCTGGTGCAGGGTCACCGCCTCGGCGAACAGCTCCTGCGGGCTGCGCACCTTCTCTCCTGCTGCCTGTTGTCTGGTCATATTCCACCACCTTGCTGCTGCGTCGGTTGGTCGTCGCGTTGTGCGGCGGGGTCGAACGTTGACGGGCACAGCCACTATCCCCCATCCTGCCGCAGATTGCAATCGGCGAGAAGGGGACCAGCTTTTCCCGAATGCCGGTCATCGACAGCGGCGATGGCTTGACAGCCCCAGCGGACATTGTAGTATTGACGGAACCATCGCATCCGGGATGATTCTCCGGTATTCACGCACCAGAAATTGACAATGAAATGGAGGGGGCTTATGCAGATTTTAAAGGAATTCAAGGATTTCGCTGTCAAGGGCAACGTCATCGACATGGCCGTCGGTATCATCATCGGGGCGGCCTTCGGTAAGATCGTCTCGTCCTTCGTCGCCGATGTCGTCACGCCGCCTATCGGCATGCTGCTCGGCGGCGTCGACTTCTCCAATCTCGCCATCACCCTCAAGGCCGCCGCCGAAGGCGCACCGGCGGTGGTCCTCAGCTACGGCAAATTCATCCAGACAATCGTCGATTTCGCGATCATCGCCTTCGCCATCTTCATGGGCATCAAGGCAATCAACACCCTGAAACGGGCGGAAGAGGCCGCTCCGACCGCCCCGCCGGAACCGACCAGGGAGGAACTGCTGCTCACCGAGATCCGCGACCTGCTGAAGGAAAAGAAGTAGGCGCCGCAGCTGCCGAGCCTGTACCGGACAACTCCTTGACCATCGTCCGGCGCAGGCTCACCACATAAGAGGCCTTTCGACGCCAGAAAGTCCGCCGTTATTGGCAGACCAGCTTGCCAGGATCGGCTGAAGCCGTCAGGCAGGCATGGACCGCATCCTGGACATCCTGGGCCAGACCGGCCTTCTTGCCCATCCGGGCGACGATGGTCTGCCATTTCCCGGCATCCATCGATGTGTCTTTGAGCTTGTTGCAGATCTTCACCGCCCCGTGACATCTGGTGCAGTTGGCGGCGAGAGCCGCCTTGCATGACTCGTCGCTTACTTCGGCAGCCCGCAGGGATGCGACAGTAATGGCTATGACAATGCAGAGGGTCGTAACAGTCAGGGTTTTCATGCTATTGCTCCTTGGTTATTTTCACTACCTGTATTTTCTTTCCCACCAGCCTTCGCCGCACCAGCCGGTATCTTCCTGAGACATTCTGGCTGATCTTGCTCTGAAAGTGAAGAGGAATCGCCACAGGCAGGTTGTTTCCTGCCCCTCTTCGAGCCAAGGAACCGGGAAGCCCCTGAAAAGAAAGCATCTCTACGCATTTACTTTCCCGCCATTGTTGTGTAGACATTATCTGTAGCATTGCCAGAAGATTCAGCGATATCCAGCACACAGTTCCATCCTGCAGCCAGAAAAACGAAATGAAACGGCGCTTCCATCTCAATCTCCGGTTCAAGATGATGCTCATCCTCGGGTTCTACATCCTGGGGATAGCCGGGATGGGCCTCATATCCTACGACGACCTGGAAACCACCGAGGAGAAGATCGAAATCCTCGAACTCGCCTACAGCCTCAACAACATCATCCTCGAGGCCCGCCGCTACGAGAAGAACTTTCTGCTCTACCAGGAAGCCGAGGCCATCGAGGAAAACCTGCGGTACCTCGCCCAGGCCCGCAACACCAAGGAGGCGATCCTTGAAAGCGGCGGCAAGCTGAACATCGAACCACTCCTCAGGGACCTGGACGAAACCATCGTCGCCTATGGGGAAACCATGGCGCAGCTCTCGCAACAGGCCAGCCGCAGTCCCAGGGAATACGAGGCTATTGTCGACAAGCTCCGCGAACAGGGCAAGGAGATGACTGAGAAAAGCGAGGAAATGGTAATCTTCGAGCGCGATCAGATCCACTCCATCCTGACCCTCCTGAAGAAGCAACTGATCGCCTGGTCATCGCTGGCGGTGGCGCTTGGCATCGTCATGCCCCTGCTGATGGTTTTCGGTATCTTCCAACCCCTGTCGATCATCAAGAATGCCACCGAGGACATCGCCCAC
>CAYYWK010000369.1:0-3918 GCA_964475345.1 uncultured Desulfobulbus sp. | reverse complement strand
CGACGTCGATATCGGCGCCAACACCACCATCGACCGGGCGGCGTACGGGGTCACCTGGATCAAGTCCGGAGCCAAGATCGACAATCTGGTGCAGATCGGCCACAACGTCATTGTCGGTGAGAATTCGATCCTGGTGGCCCAGGTCGGCCTGGCCGGTTCTACGACGCTGGGCCGCAACGTGGTGATGGGAGGCAAGGCCGGCGCCAAGGGACATATCCATCTCGACGACCGGGTGATGGTCGCCGCCGGCAGCGGTGTCCACGACGACCAGCCGAAAGGGGCGATGATCGGGGGCTACCCCGCGATACCGATCAGGAGTTGGACCAAATCCGTTGCGCTCTTTACCAGACTCCCGGAAATACAGGCCGATATCAAACAGCTCAAGAAGGATCTCGCCCAGCTGAAGGGCGCAAACGACGGGGATTAACCAAGGAGAACGGGCATGACCGAAATTTTACAGCCGCAGGAGATCGATATCATGGGGATCATGAAATACCTCCCCCATCGCTATCCCTTCCTGCTGGTCGACAAGATACTGCTGATCGAACCGGGCAAGGAGATCACCGGGATCAAGAATGTCACCATCAACGAGCCCTTTTTTCAGGGACATTTCCCTTTGCGGCCTGTTTTCCCAGGGGTGTTGATCCTCGAGGGCATGGCCCAGGTCGGCGGCGTTCTGGCCTATCACACCTATCCGGATTCCGTCGGCGAGAAGCTGATTTATTTTGCCGGCATCGACAACGCCCGTTTCCGCAGGCCGGTAGGCCCTGGTGACCAGGTGGTGATGAAACTGGTGCTGCTCAAACACAAACGATCGATCATGATGATGCATGGCGAGGCCTTTGTCGGAGAACAGCTGGTAGCTGAAGCCGATCTTATGGCCTCGTTTTCATAAGATCTGCTGTCGCCGTTTACGGCCCGGCGGTGAGCAATCTTCTTGCGCCTGCGGCAAGAACGCGGTAAGGAGGTTGTCCCTTGCAGAACGTTGCCCCTTTTTCCTGAGAATCGAGGATATATGTCCATTCATCCCACAGCAGTCATTGACCCGAAGGCCGAAGTCGACTCCTCCGTCACTGTCGGTCCCTACGCGGTGATCGGCGCAGATGTGCGTATCGGCGCCGACAGCGTGATCGAGGCCCACGCCGTCGTCAGCGGGCCGACAACCCTCGGTTGTCGCAACCAGATCAGCTCCTTCGCCACCGTCGGCGGACCTCCCCAGGATCTCAAGTACAAAGGCGAGCCGACCGAGCTGCGCATCGGCGACGACAACCGGATCCGCGAATATGCCTCCATCCATCGCGGGACCGTGGAAGGCGGCGGCAAAACCGTCATCGGCGACGGCAATCTGCTGATGGCGTACACCCACGTCGCCCACGACTGCCTGATCGGCAACCGGGTGATCCTTGCCAACGTCGCAACCCTGGCTGGTCACGTCGAGGTCCAGGACAATGCCTCGATCGGCGGCCTGGTGGCCATTCACCAGTTCTGCCGGATCGGCAAGTTCAGCTACATCGGCGGGGTCTCGGGGATCAGCCTTGACGTGCCGCCGTACGTGATTCTGGCCGGCACCCGCAATCGCACACGGATTTCCGGGATCAACAAGATCGGTCTGCGACGCAACGGCTATGACCGTGAGACCATCGGCAATCTCGAAAACGCCTTCCGCATCATCTTCAGGACCCCGGAGCTGGTGATGCGCGATGCCCTTGAGCTTGCCCGCAGCGAATATCCGGACTGCCCCGAGGTCCAGTACCTGATCCGTTTCTTCGAAGAATCGAAGCGCGGGGTGGTCAAACGTACCGAAGATTGAAAGCGGTGACAGACGACAGCGGCAATATCGGCATCATCGCCGGCAGCGGCCAGTTCCCCCTGCTCTTCATCGAGGCAGCACGGAAGGCGGGAAGGACCGTCTTCGTGGTGGCCCACAAGGGCGAGACCAGCAGCGAGGTGGCCGAAGCCGCCGACCAGGTCTGCTGGGTCAAGCTTGGCCAGCTTGGCAGGGTTATCTCGTTTTTTCGCGCCAACCGGGTCGCTGAGGCGGTTTTCCTCGGACCGATCACCAAGACCAGGATCTTCCGGGACATCATGCCGGACCTGAAGGCGCTGTCGCTGTGGAACAGCATCGACCGCAAGCATGATGACGCGATCCTCAGGGCGGTCGCCGGCGCGCTGGAAAAGGAAGGGATCGCCATCCGCGAGTCGACGCTGTACCTGCAGCACCTGCTGTTTCCCCGCGGAGTGCTCACCAGGCGCAAACCCAACCGGGAACAGTGGGCCGATATCGAATTCGGCTGGCGCAACGCCCGGGCGATCGGCGCCCTCGACATCGGTCAGTGCGTGGTGGTCCGCAACCAAACGGTCCTGGCGGTGGAGGCCATCGAGGGGACGGACGCGACGATCAGAAGGGGCGGTGAACTGGCCCGGGAACAGGCGGTGGTGGTCAAGGTGCGCAAACCCGGCCAGGATTTCCGGTTTGACCTGCCTGCCACCGGCGTCACCACCATCAGCACCCTGCGCAGCGTCAAGGGGGCTGTACTGGCGGTGGAGGCCGGCCAATCCCTGCTCTTTGACCGAGACGCCATGGTCCGCGAGGCAGATGCAGGCGGCATAGCGGTTGTCGGTATCGTCGAGGGGGAAGACGGGACCCTTCTCTGCTGAAGCCATGCAGGCGATGATTCTGGCCGCCGGTTTCGGCACCCGCCTGCTCCCGCACACCCTGCTGCGCCCGAAACCACTTTTCCCGATCCTCAACAAACCGCTGCTGCTGTTGACCATTGAGCATCTACAGAAACTCGGCTGCGATCATCTCATCGTCAACTGTCACCATCTTGCTGGGCAGGTTGTCGATCTGCTGGACGGCATGCCAGGCGTCACGGTACTGCCTGAGGAATCGATCCTCGGAACCGGCGGCGGGCTCCGCAACGCCATGCCGCTGATGCGTGACGAGCCGCTGCTGGTGACCAACGGCGATATCTATCATGCCTTCGACCTCCGGCTCCTCTACGACCGGCATGTGGCCGCCGGCAACCCGGTTTCGCTGGCGATGCACGACTGTCCGCGCTTCAACACCGTCCAGGTTGAAAACGGGCGGATACAGGGTTTCGCAGGGGTAACCGGGAAAGGGTATCGGGCCTTCACCGGTATCCACGTCATCGACCCGGGAGTTCTCGGGGGGGTCGCCCCGCGGCGCACGTCCTGCATTCTCGACCGTTACCGGCAGCTGCTGGCTGCAGGAGTTGCAATCGCCGCCGTTGAGATGGAGGGCTTCTGGACGGACATGGGGACGCCGTCTGATTATCTCGATCTGCACGGTGGGCTGCTGAGAGGCACCGTGCCGCGGTGGCCAGAGATCGGGGAACCGGCAGGCGCTCCTTTTCTGCATGGTTCGCAGGCGTTGCCGTCAGATGACCTGCGCTGCCATGACTGGTGCTGTCTCGGCGATGTCGAAATCGGCGCAGATGTGCAGCTGACACGGGTTGTCGCCTGGGATGGCGTCCGGATAGCGGACGGCAGCCGGCTGGCGGATGTTCTGCTCTCGGCCTGAGGCCGTTTGCCAAGGAAATGGATGATGAACGAAAGGCCGTCGGAAAGTCTGGTCCGGATTCTCCTGCAGAGCAAGCTGCTCGCTGCAGGAGAGCAGGACCTGTTGTCGGTTACCAGTCTTGCCGCCGACGGGTCGTCGCGGCGCTTTTTCCGGATAGCCAGGGGCGGTGAGCCGCTCTGCCTGGCGGTGATGCCTGCCTCCTCCGCCGGCCGGGAGATGGCCGAGGCAGCCGCCGCCTGGCATATCGGCCGCCACCTGCAGCGACGGGGTATCCCCGTGCCGCATCTATTGGCCCGCGATGAGGAGATCGGCACGATCCTCTTCGAGGATCTTGGCGATACCCGCCTGCATGACCTGTTGGTGGCCACCGATTT
>CAYYWK010000368.1:3140-3922 GCA_964475345.1 uncultured Desulfobulbus sp. | reverse complement strand
ATGTGGGAGAGTAGGTCGCCGCCGATTCCTTCACACACAGGCCCCGGGCATGCTCCATGCTCGGGGCCTGTTCCGTTGCTGTGCCCCTTTCTCTTTCTGCATCTCGGCTCCACTCCGAAACACCACCAATTCTTCTTCGCGTTTTCTGATGCCCGATAGAACAAACTGCTGTATACATCGACATTCGAAGAGCAGATCTCTTATTTTCATCCTTTTTTTCCTGCCATGAACGTATTCGGAAAACCGTATCGAACAATCTGGCTCGATCAGCACGATCGTCGGACTGTGAGAATCATTGATCAGCGCTTTCTCCCCCACCGGTTTGTCATCGAATCATTAACCACAGTTGAACAAATGGCCACTGCCATCGCTGAAATGCGTGTCCGCGGCGCAGGACTGATCGGAGCCGCTGCGGGCTTCGGAATGTATCTTGCCATTCTTGAAGCAGCCCGTCACGATTCCGCCACCTTTCTTGATCATATACACCGTTCGGCCCAACGCCTGATCTCCACCCGTCCAACCGCAGTTAACCTGAGCTGGGCTGTTGACAAGGTACTTGACAGCATCATTGCCAGCGGCGGCTCGATTACCGAAAAAATTTCCGTCTGCCGTGAGACCGCCCAGGCTCTCGCCGATCAAGACGCAGAATACTGCCGCCGCATCGGATTGCATGGACAAGGTCTCATCGAGGACATCTCCCACAAGACGGGCACCCAGACCGGCAACCTCCTCACGCCGTGCACTGCCGGAGGGCTGGCCGGTGTCGAGCACGGTCCGGCCCC
>CAYYWK010000368.1:0-3130 GCA_964475345.1 uncultured Desulfobulbus sp. | reverse complement strand
CATACTCACGCATTGCAATGCGTTAGTATGTTGACGGTACGGCCACTTCACCCATCTACGCCGCCTTCGACCACGGTACGGCCACTTCACCCATCTACGCCGCCTTCGACCACGGGATAGACCTTCACGTCTGGGTTGATGAAACCCGTCCCCGCAATCAGGGCGCCAGTCTCACCGCCTGGGAGCTTTCCCAGCATGGCGTTCCTCATACGGTAATCACCGACAATACCGGTGGTCACCTGATGCAGCACGGCATGGTCGATCTCGTGATTACCGGTACCGACCGGACGACGAGGACAGGCGATGTGGCCAACAAGATCGGCACCTATCTCAAGGCTCTTGCTGCAAAGGACAATGGCATCCCCTTCTACGTCGCCCTCCCCTCCTCCACCTTTGACTGGGAGACCTATGACGGTGTCAGGGACATTCCCATTGAGGAGCGCGACTGCAACGAGGTCAGATACATCCAGGGTTTGTACAACGGCGAACTGATATCGGTCTTGCTCACGCCTGAACACAGTAAGGCTGCCAACTATGCATTCGACGTGACACCAGCACGCCTGATTTCCGGATTGATCACAGAGAGAGGCATCTGCCAAGCTTCTGAAGAGGCAATTCTCAGCCTCTATCCTGAAAGACGGCAAGTCCAGCGATAACTTTTTGGTATGAGGTGGAGAAATGCCCTTACTCCTTGAGTGCGAACGAGAGCAGGTTGCCACCTACGGCCGCAAACTACTGCAACAGGGCCTCACCAGGGGAACCAGCGGCAATCTCAGCATCTTCGACCGTCAGCTGCAACTTATGGCGATCAGCCCCAGCGGAATTGATTACCAGCAAACTTCCGCAGAGGATGTTGTAGTCATTGATCTCGATGGCCGCAGTGCTGACGGATCGAGAAAACCGTCTTCCGAATGGGCGCTGCATGCTGCCATCTACCGCACGAGAACGGATGTTTCAGCCGCCGTACACACACATTCCACCTTCAGCACCGTCCTCAGCTGCCTGCACTGGGACCTTCCTGCTGTCCACTACATGATCGCTCTCGCCGGTTCGGTAGTCAGATGCGCCGACTATGCCACTTTCGGCACAAGGCAACTTGCCGACAACGCTCTTGCAGCACTGGAAGACCGCAACGCCGTCCTGCTCGCCAACCACGGACTGCTCGCAACAGGCAGCGACCTTGCCATTGCCTATAATATTGCCTGCGAGATAGAATTCTGTGCCGAGCTCTACTGGCGCAGCAGGACAGTGGGTGACCCGGTGCTCCTCGATCAGGACGAGATGACATTTATGAAGGAAAAATTCCGGACTTACGGGCAGTTCATCCCTGCAAAGGAGTAACACGGAAAAGCTCCCGTAAATCCCTCTTTGCTTCAAACATTTCATCCCCGTAACTCAGCCCATTCGGTACCGTTTTCAGCCGACCACAGGAAAAAGCCAGCTTGACGCCATCCCAGCTGATCAGGTACTTTTATCCAGTTTCATCTGTCCTATACCACCACACAGGAAGAACGATGCCGCGACAGAAACCGCTTACCATCCTCATCCTTGCCGCCGGCAAGGGAACACGGATGAAGTCCAGCAAGGCCAAGGTTCTGCACGAGGTGTTCCATTCGCCGATGATCCACCATGTCCTGCACGCCGTCCTACCGCTCGCACCTTCTCGGATCATCGTCATAGTCGGCCATCAGCAGGAAGAAGTGCGCAAAGTATTGCACGGTTTTCCTGTTGAGTTCGTCACCCAGGAAACCCAGCTTGGGACAGGTCATGCCGTACTGGCAACTGAAAAAGCCCTAACCGGCGAAGAAGGGAAGGTCCTGATCGTCTGCGGTGACACCCCGCTGATCCGGACCAGCACACTGCAAGAAATGTTCAGGCTGCACCAAGAACGAAAGGCGGTCTTGACCCTGATGACCACCGTACTTGACAATCCCACCAACTATGGCAGGATCCTCATGAACTCTGACGGCGACGTTATCGGGATTGTCGAGGAGAAGGACGCGAATGTCGAACAGAAAGCCATTCAGGAGATCAACGCCGGCATCTACTGCGTCGATAAAAGTTTCCTGTTTCAGGCCTTGCACCAGGTCGGAACGAATAACAGTCAAGGCGAGATGTATCTCACCGATATCGTAGCCCTTTCTGTTGCAGCTGGCCACCATGTGGGGCGTTTTGTCACCCCCGCGGCAATCGATGTTCTCGGTGTCAATTCCCGGGTCGAGTTGGCAGCCGCCCACCGGGAAATCCAGCATCGCCGCAACACCGAACTGATGCTGCAGGGAGTGAGCATGCACAACCCGGAAACGATAACCGTATCAACCGAGTCCACCATCGGCCGCGACAGCCTGTTGATGGCCGGGGTACATATCCTTGGCAAAAGCAGGATCGGTGAAGGGTGCCGAATTGCGCCCGGGGTCATCCTCCGCGACTGCACCATCGGAAACGATGCCCAAATCGGGCCTTACTGTTGCATGGAAGGTTGTGTTCTGCCGGATGGGACAGTTCTCGGACCGCACTCCTCTGGGTACCCAGAGAGTTGAACGCGTAAAGTTGCCTATGATGCTGTTGTATTCGCTCAGCTCATTGATCAAAATGGTCTTTCACTGCTGAGTTTATTCGTAGTACTTTTTTCCAATTTGCGATTACCCATTGTCCCCGAAACGATGGTAACAGAGAGAATTCCGTGATTATTCGCGGCCATTTTCATGATGAAATATGAAAAGAGTTAAGGAAAAGTCCAAGCGCTATCGATTTCCAGTATTCAAAATCCAACTCTTTACTGTCAGCCTTTAGATGGAGCCAACACCATGTCCAAGCTGAAAAGCATGTACTCGACAATCCTCGGCGATCACTTCCCGATGGAGATGACCATATCCTTTGGCGAACAGAAACTGGTTTACCGCAAACGCACCTGGAAAATTCCCCAGGAAGATGGCAGCTTCGATGAACGCGGCGTCCGTTATGGAGAAAACCCTGATCAGGAAGCTGCCCTTTATGAACTTGTCAATGGCAACCTGGTACTCGGCGACTGCGAGTTCATCGAACCGGGGAATGGACTCGTTTCCGCAATCCAGGTCGAGGATATGCTGCAGGTGGGCAAGCACCCCGGCAAAATCAACCTGACCGATAT
>CAYYWK010000367.1:0-3953 GCA_964475345.1 uncultured Desulfobulbus sp. | reverse complement strand
TGCTGGCCTCCGTCCTCGGACCGGTCTCCCTTCGCGCCGACCAAGCCGCCCTGCCACAGGGCACCAATCAATCCGCCACAGCCGGCGGTCGCCAGCCGTCAGGGCTGCTGCACGGCAGGAAGATCCTCTGGGTCAGTTCCTATCACCAGGGGTACGAGGCCAATGACGACACCGAGCGGGGTATCCGCCTGGTCCTCAGGGACACGGGAATCCAGCTGGAAACCTTTTTCATGGACACCAAGCGCAATGATGCAGAGGAATTCGGCAAACAGGCCGGTATCGCTGCGATGGACCGGATCAGGGAGTTTCAGCCCGATGTGGTCATCGCCTCGGACGACAATGCCCAGAGGCACCTGGTCGTGCCCTTTCTCAGGAACACCGCGCTGCCGGTGGTGTTCTGCGGCGTCAACTGGGATGCCTCGGCATACGGCTATCCCGCGCCGAACGTCACCGGCATGATCGAGGTCGACCTGACCAGCGAGATGCTCAGGCACATGCGGGCGCACGCGCGCGGCGACCGCATCGGTTACCTGAGCGGCAATGTCGATGCCGAGCGGAAGATCGTCGACATCTACAACCGCCGCTTCTTCAACGGGAAGATGAAGACCTACCTGGTGGACAGCATGGTCGGTTTCAAGTCGGCCTTCCTGCAGGCTCAGCAGGAAGTGGACATGCTCTATGTCTACAACTACACCGGCATCAGAGACTGGGACCGCCTCGAAGCGGAACTGTTCCTCGCCAGGAACACCAGGATCCCGACGGGGTCGCACAACGGTTTCATGGCCCCCTTTGTCGTCTTCGTCGCCGCCAAGTCGCTGCAGGAGCATGGCGAATATGCAGCCCGAACGGCCGTCAGGATCCTGCAGGGCGAGAAGCCGGCGGATATTCCCCAGGCCGAGAACCAGCGGGCCGAACTCTTCATCAACCTGCGGATGGCCAAGGCGGCCTCCATCGTTCCGCCGGTGGCGCTCTTGAAGACGGCCACTGTCGTCGGCCGGGCCTCGGCCCTGCTCGATGGCGAGCCCTCCGCCGGCAAGCCAGAGCGCTACCAGGGAAAGAAGATTCTGTGGGTCGATTCCTATCACCAGGGCTATGAGTGGAGCGACGAAATCGAGAAGGGCATCCGGGGGAGCCTCTACGACAGCGGCGCGGCCTTCCAGGTGTTCCGGATGAACACCAAGAACAATGACAGCCCGGAGTTCGGCAGGCAGGCAGGGGAAAGGGCATGGCGGCAGGTCCAGGAGTTCGGGCCCGACGTGGTCATCGCCTCCGACGACAACGCCCAGAAATACCTGGTGGTGCCGTATCTCAAGGACGCAGGCATTCCCGTCGTCTTCTGCGGTGTCAACTGGGATGCCTCGATCTACGGGTATCCTGCCGACACCATCACCGGAATGGTCGAGGAGGATAAGACGATTGAGATGATGCGGCACTTTCAGGAATACGCCCGCGGAGGGCGCATCGGCTACCTCAGCGGCAACCTGGAAACGGAACGGAAGATCGTCGATATCTACAACCGCCGCTTCTTCAACGGGAAAATGCAGACGTACCTGGTCGACAGTCTGGACCAGTTCCGGGAGGCCTTCCTGAGGGCCCAGGACGAGGTGGATATGCTCTATATCTCGAACTATACCGGCATCCGTGACTGGGACCCGGTGGCCGCGGAAGAGTTCCTGGCCCAGAATACCCGGATCCCGACGGGGTCACACAACGGCTTCATGGAGCGCTTTGTCGTCTTCACGGTCGCCAAATCCTCCGAGGAGCAGGGAAACTTCGCCGCCAGGACGGCGCTCAGGATTCTCGACGGAACTTCGCCGGCGGCGATCCCCCTTTCCACCAACACGCTCAGCGAATTGACCGTCAACCTGAAGATGGCGCAGGCGGCAGGGATCGTCCTGCCGTTTTCGCTGCTCAAATCCGCCACGGTCATCGGCCAGACCGCCACTGAAGGCTCAAACGCCCGGCCTGCGGACTCTCCCGGAACCCGATGAAACTGAAATACGAAATCAACCTGTTCTCGCTGGGCATCCTGGTGGCGGTGTCCCTTGCCATCGCCTACAGCGGCGTGGCGGCGATCAACAGGGTATCCGGCGACCTCAACGAGAAGCTGATGGCCAACGAGGTCAAGAACCTGGTGGCGGATACCCGGGCGGCCCACCAGGTGCTCAGGGACAGCGGGGTTGACGAGGTGGCAAGCTATGTGGATATGGCCAAGCGCGAGCTGCTGCAGGAGTTCGCCGGATACAGTTTCGGCGCAAGCGGCCGGCTGTGGGTCGTCGATCTGCCGGGAGGGGAGATAGTCTACGGGCAGGGCGCGGCGGGGGATATCGCCGAAAACGGCTGCCTTGCCGAAATGATGCGCATCAGGACGGGCAGCCTCAACTGCCAGAACAGTGCAGGCAAACAGCTGTACAGCTTCGCCGTCTATCCCGAATGGAACTGGCTGGTCGCGCTGTCGGTGGAGACCGGGGAACTGCTCGAGGCCCGCAACAAATTCCTGCGCAATGTCGTGCTGATCCTGCTGGCCAGCCTGGTGGTCGGGGGGCTGCTGTTCCTGTGGTTCACCGAAAGGCTGGTGCGGCCGGTGCGCCAGCTGGCCGCCGCCGCGGCAAGCGTCAGCCGGGGGGAGTATGGCGCCCCGCTGCCGGATCTCCGGGGGGACGGGGAGGTGGCCCAGCTCTCCCGGATCTTCAGCCGGATGTCCTTCAACCTGGCTGAGAGTTACCGCACCCTGCGGGAGAATCTCGACCAGGTGGCCAGATCCCGGGAAGAACTGCAGCAGAGCCGCGAACAGTTCCGCTCCCTTGTCGAGACCACCAGCGACTGGGTGTGGGAAGTGGATGCGGACGGGGTCTACACCTATGTCAGCCCGCAGGTCCTCGATCTCCTCGGCTACGAGCCGGCGGAGGTCATCGGCAAAAGATTCGTCGAGCTCATGCCGAGAACCGGCACCGATCGCAACGAGGCGATGCTGACCGGCATCTTCCGCTCGGCCTCGTCGTTTGCTGCCATCGAAAAAACCTGTGTCGGCAGGAACGGTGAAAAAGTCGTCCTCGAAAGCAGCGGAGTGCCCTTTTACGACGCAGATGGCGTGTTTCTTGGCTATCGCGGCATCGACCGCGACATCACCGAGAGAAAGCGTTCCGAAGACGCCTTCCGCAATCTCATCCTCAATGCGCCGATCGGTATCTTCATCGTCCAGGATGGCTGCTTCAAGCTGGTCAACCCCGGGGTGCTGGAGATCACCGGTTACTCCGAGCGGGAACTGATCGGTCGCGACGCGCTTGCCGGCGTCTCCAGCGAGCTTGCCGAAATGGCGCGCAATTGCGACGCCGCAGCCAGCTCCGGCGGGTCGTCGCCGCCCTTCGAGTTCAGGATAACCACCAGGGACGGTGCGACCCGCTGGGTGATGCAGACCGCGACACCGACCCTGCACAACGGGCAGCCGGCGACCCTGGGGTACTTCATCGACGTCACGGAATTGAAAAGGGCGGCGGAGGAACGTGAACGGCTGCAGACACAGCTGACGCAGGCGCAGAAAATGGAATCCGTCGGGCGGCTGGCGGGGGGTGTCGCCCACGACTTCAACAACATGCTGGGAGTCATCCTCGGCCACACCGACCTCGCGATGCTGGAGGTGGACCCGGCCGGCACGGTGGCCGCGCACCTGGAGGAAATCCGCAAGGCGGCGGATCGGTCGGTGGGCATCACCAGGCAGCTGCTGGCCTTTGCCCGCAAGCAGACGGTATCCCCGCGGGCGATTGATCTCAACGAGGCCATCGCCGACCTGGTCAAGATGCTGCACAGGCTTCTCGGCGAGGATATCGCGCTGAGCTGGTCGCCGGGAGAGCGGCTGTGGCCGGTGCGTCTCGACTCCTCCCAACTCGGGCAGGTGCTTGTCAATCTCTGCGTCAACGCCCGCGATGCCATCGGCGATACCGGCAGGATCACCA
>CAYYWK010000366.1:0-3955 GCA_964475345.1 uncultured Desulfobulbus sp. | reverse complement strand
AAGGCAACGGGCATCCGCCTGCTGGATGTCGCGACCGTGCACTGGTACCAGCAATACCTCTCGCCCCCGGGTCCCGGATAACGTGTCCTGACAGCAGCATGCGGCGTATCCTCGGGAGATGCAACATAGACCCTCCTGGGGTCGATCGAAATGACCACCGCCTGCGCGCCATAGACCATCGAGATCTGCTCGATGGCGCTGTCGCCAGATCTTTTGCCGCTGTCAAGGTAGCGTTCAACCTCAAATACCGCATCACTGCCGATGGATATCTTGTCGGCCCCGGAACGGAAGTATTCAGATGCGACATCCAGCGCGGAATACATGTTTCCATCGGAGGCGGTGAACGAACGGATCCCGCCGCCGATGGTCAGTGGCACAAAGACGTTTTCCGAGGTTCTTTTGAGAACCTCGAGCATAGGCTGATCCTGCAGGGGAAAATCACGGAAGCCGGTGATATTCAGGAAGGTGATTTCATCAGCGCCTTCCTCGTAATATCTCCGGGCAAGTTCGACGGGTTTCCCGAGATTGCGGACCTCGCCGTCCTCCCTGACATCGTACTGGTCGCCCTTGGTGACAACTAGATCGCCCTTGTCGTTGCTGCGGACGTCAAGGCAGGCGATAATCCTCCTGGCAAGCTGGGTGGTGCCTCCACTGGTGATATGGGCAGGCTGCGGAAGACTTCCATCAGCACCATTTCCTGCAAGAAAACGCTTGAGGATCGCCAGACCGGACTTGCCGCTTTTTTCGGGATGAAACTGGAATGCCGATATATTACCCTTTTCGACGGCGGAGACAAATTCCTCGCCGTAGGTAGTTGTCGCAAGCAGCCAGTCGGAGGGGAGACCGTCGAGAACCGCATGGTAGGAGTGGACGAAATACAGCTTTTCGCCATTGTACTGCCCCAGCAGGGAGGAGTCTTTTTTCTGGAGGATGCCATTCCAGCCGATCTGGGGAACGGACAGGCCGGGAGTGGAAAACCGTTTGACCATCCCGGGCAGTATCCCGAGCCCGGGCACCCCCGGTGATTCTTCGCTGCCTTCGAACAGGGCCTGGAGGGCGACACATATCCCGAGCAGAGGACGGTTAAGGCGAATCCGCTCCTTCAGGGCCTTGTCATAGCCATCCCTGTGCAGCCTTTCCATAACCGTGCCGAAGCTGCCGACACCCGGGAAGATCAGTTTGTCGGCGGTGACGATGTCCTCGGGACAGGTTACGTCCTGTACCGTGAAACCGAGGTGTTTGATGGCGTTTCTGACGCTGCGGACATTGCCGGCGCCATAGTCCAGGAGTGTTATCATTATTCAACCTGCAGGCTCAGCTGGCGAAGGCCATTGTTGAATGGTACGCGCCAGGGTGTGTTATCAGGAAGACCGTTCGATCACACGATAGTATCTTCCTTGTGCGCAGCTGCGACAGAGGGTTTCTCCGCCCTCGACCATTTCCCGACCGTCCTGCACCCAGTCGCTGCAGCGGCTGCATTGCACCCGTCGCAGTGGCCGTCCGGGGAGATTGGTCGCAGGAATATTCACCTCGACCTCCTCGATTTTGAACAGCTCCTCTTCGGTCATCGATTTGTAGGCCTCGAGCTGCCTGGCATATTTATTGTCGATCTGCTGGCAGTAGGCATCGGCCAACCCCCTGGCTTCCTCCCTGGCGGTGATGCGAACCGCCTTGCCGGTGTCAAGGTTGACAAAGGTGGCGGCCATGATACCGAGGTCGACGAAATACATCGAGCGTTTCCCAAGACTGCAGCCTGTGACCGACTGTATGGCGTCGGTCGCGCATCTGTCTATCTCCACAAGGACATAGAGCTTCTTGCGGTCTGCACCGGTGGGATCGTCGATACCGATCAGGCGCAATGCCAGCATCGACATGCGCACGCCAATCACCTGGCCCGCACAGATATGCCCGTGGACCTTGACCGAGTTTGCCAGCAACGTTTCAAAATCTATCATCGGTTCATAAGAGTAGTGGTGGGTCTCAGCGGTTCTCAGGCGCATGCAGAGGCAGGGCTTTAAAACTCGAATCCTTTCTGGGCGGCGATCCCGTTTGCATACGGATGCTTGATCTCGACCATTTCGGTGACCAGGTCGGCAAGATCAATCAGCCTCGGGCTGGCATGCCGGCCAGTGACGACAACATGCATTTCGCGGGGGCGACGGCTCAGCACATCCAGGACCTCCTCCTCGCTCACCATATTATACCTGATCAGATAGGTGAGTTCATCCAGGATCACCAGGTTATGCGCATTCTTTGCGATGGTGTCGGCGGCAAGCTGCCAGCCCTTCAGGGCAAGCGCGGTATCTTCGGCGAGGTTTTCGGATTTCCAGGTAAAACCTTTGCCCATCACGTGAAACTCGATCAACGGGGAGACATCTCGAGCAAAAAGATGCTCGCCGCTTGTCCAGTTTCCTTTGATGAACTGGATCACGCTGACCCTGTGCCCGTGGCCGAGCGCCCTGAAGGCCAGTCCCAGTGCCGCGGTGGTCTTGCCCTTGCCATTGCCGGTGAATACTGCCAGAATTCCTTTAGTCATCTCGTGCCTCTCGTGTACCGTGACTGAAATGCCGGTCGTACAATTTCGACAGGGTGGCAGGCAACTCTCGGGAAAACACCCTGCCGACACAGATCATCGCCGTCTTGTGTATATGATGTTGACTGGCAAGTAAACAGATATTGGTAAGTGTCCCCCTGACAACCCGCTCGTTCTCCCAGCTTGCCCGTTCGACAATGACAACCGGCGTATCGCCCGGGTACCCGCCTGCCAGCAGTTCCTCGACCACGGTCGCAAGCAGGCCGGCTGAGAGAAAAATCAGCATGGTGGTCTGGTGGCTGGCGAGAAGACGAAGTTTTTCGAGTTCAGGGACAGGCGTGCGCCCTTCCTGACGGGTAATGATCACCGTCTGGGCAATTTCCGGGAGCGTCAGCTCGGCTTTCAGGCTTGCTGCCGCTGCGAATGCGGAACTGACACCGGGAACAACCTCGTAGGGAATCTCCTTCGCTTCGAGCAGCAGCATCTGCTCTCTGATGGCGCCAAAGATGGATGGATCACCGGTATGCAGACGCACCACCTTCAGCCCTTGTCGCCATCCTGCAATCATCAGCTCGAGGATCTCGCCAAGATCAAGCCCTGACGAATCGTGGATTTCTGCATGGCATCCGTCGAGAAGCCGCCGGTTGACGAGGCTGCCGGCGTAAACAATGACCTCGGCTGCGTCAAGAAGCCGGCGTCCCTTGACGGTGATCAGTTCGACATCACCGGGTCCGGCCCCGACAAAAACCACGGGATAGCGCTGAATAGCCGTCATGCCCTTGTTCCTCAGTTAGTATTTCTGCCCGATGATCAGGGAAATCGGGTTGAGTGCCGTTATCTGGCGATCCGGGAAGCTCATGCGTTCAACTGCCAGGGTCGTCATTTCCACCGCCAGCCCGTGGGAGTCGAGCAACTGCGGGGCATGCTCCCTGGTAGCCGCAGTTACCGCGGCAATGACCACCCTGCCCCCTGGTTGCAGCCTTTCACTGACGACGGCCACAATGTCCGCCAGTCTGCCGCCGCTGCCGCCGATAAAAACGCGATCAGGGAGCGGCAAATCATGCAGGGCCTCCGGCGCCTCACCGTCAATTACGGCGATGTTCAGAGCGCGGAACTGCCGCCGGTTCTCTGCGATATGCCTGAGCTGCTCCCTGTTTTTTTCGATGGCATAGACCTCTGAGAATTGCGACAGGCGTGCGCATTCAACGCTCACCGAGCCAGAGCCTGCGCCTATGTCCCAGAAAACACATTTTCCCGGCATCCTCAGGCAATGCAGGATGACAGCCCTGATTTCGCTCTTGGTGATAAGGCCGCGACTGTGGGTGATTTCATCTTCTCGCAGGCCGAAAATCGGTGCTTTTCCAGCAGATTCAGGATGCCGGTGGAGGACCACGATATTGGGCTCGGCAAAGGTCTGTGTGG
>CAYYWK010000365.1:0-3966 GCA_964475345.1 uncultured Desulfobulbus sp. | reverse complement strand
ATGGCGCCGCCGCCAGGATGATGCTGCCGGCGATATACTGGTCGGCCTCGTCCGGAGAAATCCAGGGACTGAAAACCAGCCGGAAAAAGATATAGCCGATGAGAGCCATGCTGAACGGCTTGACCACCCAGTTGACGAAGAGTGTGACGAACAGGCCCTTGGGGTTCCTGCCGACATTGAGTACCGAGGAAAAATCCACTTTCAGCATCATCGGATAGACCATCAACCAGATCAATACGGCGATGGGGATGTTGATCTGCGACCCTTCGCCAAACTCGAGGCCCCGCAGGGATTGCACTGCGTCAGGCAATACTTTCCCCAATCCGACTCCGACCGCCATGCAGATAGCCACCCACACAGTCAGGTATTTGTCAAAAAAACTGATTTTCTTTTCCATCTGTGACGATCTCCTCTTTGCGTAATCTTCTTCCCACAGCCCGTCCAGGTCGCCCCCGGTCAATTGCCGCCAGGAGAGTCCACCAGGCAATGGAACCGCAGGCCAGCTATGTCCGGCACCCCTTCCGTTCTTTCTGATGTCGACAGAGGTCATCGGGGTTACATGCGAGGATTTGCTGCAAGTTCTTTCTATCGGTCTGGATTTCTGATGATCGGGCAAGCGATTCCACGAGCCACTGCCTGAGGAGTTCGGGGAATGGCGTGATGAGTCGGTAATACACCCAGCGCCCTTCCTTGCGACTCTGAACGAGCCGTGCGTTCTGCAGAACGGCCATGTGCCGGGAAACAGTCGCTGCAGCAAGTCCCAGCATCTCGGTTATCTGACACACACACAATTCATTGTGGTCCATCAGGACGACAACAACCCGCATCCGGTTGCCGTCAGCCAGGGCTTTCGCGATACTGAGAGTTTTCTCCACAGCGTTCCTCTTTAATGTATATTTCGCTAATTGTCGAAATAAAGATACCCCGGGATTCGATGCCTTGTCAAAGGTTTTCATACGTTTATTGCAAACCTGGCACGTTGGTTGTTCAAGCTGGATCCGTCAGAACAACAGGAAGCGCTTGCCGGAGTCATGAAAAACCTTGCCAAGATGATGTATGTATGTTTGGCAGACATCTGCAGGGCAATTGAGAAAGGAGTTGTGTGCGTCATCATTTGCAGGTGCTATGCTGAATTGGGGAAAACCATGTCTGATCAATACGATATCATTATTCTTGGTGGAGGCACCACGGCTTTTGCCGGAGCCAGAATCGCTTCGGCAGCCGGCAGGAAGGTGGCAATGATTGAAAAATCCCATCTCGGGGGCACCTGTGTCAATTGGGGATGCATTCCCAGCAAGACGCTGATCCACAAAGCCGAGATGTACTACGCCGCTCGGAAAGGGATGCGCTGGGGACTGAACCTGCATGCGGGTTCCCCGGATTGCGGAACCCTGATGCCGCTCAAGCAAGCTGCTGTTGAAACGATCCGCACCACCCATTACCAGCGTGAGTTGGAAAATACTGAAGGCATTACGCTGATCCACGGCATAGGCCGGTTTATCTCGCAGAACGAAATCCTGGTTGACAAGCAGATCTTCCGGGCTCCACAGATTTTAATCGCAACTGGCGGCCGACCTCGAAAGGTGGCACTGCCAGGGCTCGATAAGATCAATTACCTCACCAGTTACAGTGCAATGCACCTCACATGCTTTCCGGAGTCGGTCACGATTCTCGGTGGCGGGGTTATTGCTCTTGAGATGGGTCAGATGTTTGCCCGTTTCGGTTCAAGGGTAACCATTCTTGAACGTGGACCGCGCCTGCTTGCCGAATTCGACGAGCGGCTTACCGAACAGTTCAAACAGATGCTGCAGCGTGACGGGGTTGAGATTTTCTGCGATGTCGTCGCTGATCGTGTCGAAAAGGTCGGGAACAAGACGTGCCTCTACGCCCTGATCAACGGAGTCGATGTGGCATTTATCGCCGAGCGGCTGATGCTGGCTGTCGGCACCGAACCGGCAACCGATGGAATTGGCCTTGAAGATATCGGTGTTGCCACCAGTGCAACAGGATTCATTGTGGTCGATACCAGGCTGCAAACCAGCGTCCCCAACATCTGGGCTGCCGGCGATGTCACCGGATCCCCCATGGTCGCCCCCAATGGCGCTCGCGAAGCCCAGATTGCCGTCAAGAACATGCTTGACCCGGAAGGGAATCATACCATCGATCATCGCTTCTCACCGATGGCGGTGTTTGTCGATCCGGAATTCGCCACAGTCGGCCACACCCATGTGCAGGCCCAGGCACAGGGCTACAGTCCCGTCACAACCTATCTCCAACTCGACCGGATCCCCAAGGCGCATGTCATGGGCGAAATGCTGGGTGGGATATTGCTGACCGCCGAACAGGGGAGCGGCAGGATCCTCGGCGTGCAGATGCTCTGCCCCAGGGCCGCCGATATCATCCACGAAGCCACGCTGGCGGTCCGTTTCGGCCTGACGGTCCTCGACATCATAACGACAGTCCATGTATACCCCAGTATCAGCGATGGATTGCGTCAGGTTGCCCTGCTCAACGCCAGAGATCAGGGGTTGTACTGATCTGCTCAAGGAAGAAAGAAGGCAACGGGTGTGCACGTGCCAAACCGGGTTTATTTGCCTGTAGCGTTGCCAAGCACAACAAACAGGGCCTGCACCCTGTTGTTTTTGTCATGTCGAACGCCGGTCAGCTGAAATGCGTACCCGTCGATATCGAGCGACACCACCTGGCCGGGCTTCAGCCCTGCGTGAACCTGGTTCAGCATGCTCCTCTCGCCCAGCCTGGCGACGATAGTGCCCTCAAAGAGCATCGTCGAGCAGTCGTCGGGCGACAGGCAACCGGATGCTTCGGATAACGAGCGAAGGGTAATCTGAAATCCATCCGGTCCCACCTGCTGTGTTTCCCCCTCTTTGAGAGCAATCTGCTCGTTCAGACCTAGAGGACGGGATGCACAGCCTCCCAGGATAAACAGCATGAGCAGAGCCGCAATTGTTTTCATGTTGATTCGACCTCCTTCACGAATTCGTTGTGAACCCGATCCCTGCATTTCCGTGTTCGTACAAGCAAAAAGACAGAGAATGGGTCCGGTGGCAACCCGTCGTGCGGTCATGCGAGGTCGTTTTTTCCTCCTCACTGCACAACGAATCAGAACGTTCCGGAAGAGCCGCCTCCGCCAAAACTGCCTCCCCCTCCCTTGGTCGTATCCCTGTCTGACGATGAGTTCCTGGCTTCAGACCGAGAATTGCCGAGCAGAGCCTCGACTACAATGGCGATAAGCGATTGTACGGCAGTCACCGTCATCGTCCTGACCACATCCTTGAAAATCGACCATGCCGGTTTTTTCTCAGCGCATCCCCGAAGCAGGACAGTGGCCGCAGGGGTCAGCAGCAGAAAGAGCACGATTGCGGCGAGGAAAGCAAAAAACAGCGTATCCCGGTTCTGTTCCGAAATGAAGGGGGCAGAAATTCCCGCCAACTTGAGGATCAGAAAGAAGCAGCCCACACTTAACGCGGCAAGCCCCATACCGGCGATCAGTCGCCAGAGGAAGGGAACTGAGGTTTTCTTTTGACGCAACCGGGCGGATTTCTGTTCAGCCGATGGTGTTTTTCGCATTTTCTGTGCCCTGTCGTATTCCCCACTGCCGTCTTGTAGGATGTCGTGGTGATTGCGCGCCCTCTCTTCGCGGAAGAGCCGAGGATTTTCAACTCAAGACATCGAATTCCTTCAGAATGTTACGATTCGCCTACCGGTATCAGCGGCACCGCCATTGCTTCACGAGGGATCTTGCCGCTGTCCAACTGGACCTGTGATCATGAAGAATCTTGGATTGTTTCAGGTGCGGGCGTGAGTTAGCCTCCAGGAAACACTACCATCTCGGCGTTCAAAAACACAACATACAGGTCGATTTCACCTTCTCCCTATTGAATTTCCATGGCCATACCTTATCATCTCTCATATTACATTGTAGTACGCGCATTTTGTCATTGCAGG
>CAYYWK010000364.1:0-3969 GCA_964475345.1 uncultured Desulfobulbus sp. | reverse complement strand
TGCTTCTCCTCGACGATGTCGCCGGCCAGCGAAAGCACCAGGATGCTGTTATCCTTGAGGACCGGTTTGCGGTCGCTGAAGAGGGCGACCACGGCAATGATGATGATTGCCAGCAACAGGATGTTGACCACCGTGTTGCGGATGGCGGTGAGCATTCTTCCGATGAATGCCAGGATGCCGAACAGGGAGAGGAGAAGATCTTTCATGAAGGAGGTGCCATTAAGAGGGTGGATGGAAGGGGCAGCCCTCTGATTGTAAGACTTCTTCAGAAAGATTCAAGGGCTTGGGGCGAGGTTCGTGTCGGTTCCGCCGGTGCCGCAAAGGGCAGCTCCAGTTGGCGGGGCTGCCGCCTGCCGTCTTCGTTCAGCTTTGAAACGGCGATGCCGAGCAAGCGTACCTTTTTGCGGCCGGCTTCGGTGCCACGGAGCAGCCGCGGCAGCTGGGCGAGGATGGCGTCGCGGTCAGCCACCGGCTGGGGCAGGGTGGCAGAACGGGTGACGGTGGTGAAGTCGTGGTAGCGGACCTTCAGGGTGATGGTCGCGCCCGAACGGCGATTCCTGGAAAGGGCTGTCTCCACCGCTGCCGCAAGAGCCTGGAGGATGGCGTAAATCTCCGTCAGGTCGACCGTGTCGCGGTCGAGGGTGGTTTCGCTGCCGATGGACTTGCGCACCCGCGACGGCTGGACCGGGCGGTCGTCCAGACAGCGGACGATATCGTGGAAAAAGGCACCGGCCTTGCCGAAATATCCGACCAGCTCGAGGCGGCTGCGCTGCCGCAGATCGAGGCCGGTGTGGATGCCGAGCTGCCGCATCCGCGCCTCGGTGACCTGGCCGACACCATGGAAGGCGCCGATCGGCAGGGTGTCGAGAAAAGACTGGGCCTCCTCGGGCAGGATGACGGTCAGGCCTTTCGGTTTGCGATGGCCGCTGGCGACCTTGGCCAGGAACTTGTTGCAGGAGACCCCGGCCGATGCCGTGAGACCGGTTTCGCTCTCGATCCGCTCGCAGATCGAGCGGGCGATCAGCGTCGCTGAACCTCTATGGAGAGTGGAGTTCGAGACGTCGAGGTAGGCCTCGTCGAGCGACAGCGGTTCTACCAGTTCGCTGTAGCTCCGGAAGATTTCCATCACCTGGCGGGATATTTCGCGGTATCTGGAGATCCGTGGCCGCAGAAAGACGGCCGTGGGGCAGAGCTGCGCGGCGCGGGCGCTCGGCATCGCCGAGTGGATGCCATGGCGGCGGGCTTCGTAGGAACAGGCCGCCACCACGCCGCGGCTCTCCGGGGGGCCGCCGACGATGACCGCTTCGCCGCGCAGTTCGGGATTGTCGAGCTGCTCCACCGATGCAAAGAAGGCGTCCATGTCGATGTGGATGATTTTTCGGTGGCAGGGTGGGCAGTGGGGATCCATATGCTGGCCTGGGAATGGGCTGACGGGGTGCCGTTCGTGTCGCCTGTCAGTATACGACGGAATCGCCTTTTTCTCATCTCTTCAATCGGCCTACGCTGAAGGGAGAAATTCTGGTATGTTTGTGCAAGAGAGCAGTCAAAGAAAAACAGTCACCATCGACCTGGACAGGTGCGTCCGTCCCGCTGCGGCCATTCAGCAGGGGCAGGGCTGCCTGAGCCGGGCGTGTCGGCAAGGAGAGCAGATGAAACCACGGCAGGTTATAAGTTCCAGCAGCCTTTTCCAGGGGCTTCCCGACCGGGAGATTGACCAGATCGTCGCCATCGCCATCGAGCGCAGCTACCAGAAGGGCGAGTCGATCTTCTTCGAAGGTGAACCGGGCAACGGCTTCCACATGGTCGGAGAGGGCAGGGTCAAGATCTTCAAGATGTCGCTGGGCGGCAAGGAGCAGATCCTGCATATCTTCGGCGAGGGCGAGCCCTTCGGCGAAGTCCCGGTCTTCCATGGCATGCCGTTCCCTGCCTCGGCGGAGACCCTGGCGCCGACCAGGACCCTCTTTTTCCCGCGGGACAGGTTCGTCGACCTGATCACCCGCAACCCGTCCATTGCCCTGAACATGCTCGCCGTGCTGTCGCTGCGGCTGCGTCGGTTCACGGTGCAGATCGAGAACCTGTCGCTGAAGGAGGTCCCTGCCAGGCTGGCCGGCTACCTCCTCTACCTGAGCGAGGAACAGGGAGGGGCGGACAGCGTCGAGCTGGAGATCTCCAAGGGGCAGCTGGCCAGCCTGCTCGGCACCATTCCGGAGACGCTTTCGCGGATTTTCGCGAAGATGACTGAAGAGGGGTTGATCGAGGTCAACGGACGGCGGATCGCCCTCCTCGACCGGACCGGCCTGGAAGAGCGGAAGCAGTAAGGGTCAGGCTCCGGAGTCGGGGACCTGGTTGTTGAGGACGATATTCTTGAGGTGGAGATAGCTGTCCATCTCCAGCTCACTGAAACGGACGGCGATGCCGCTGCGGTCCTGGCGGATGGTCCGGCCCTTGATCCGCATCGTCAGGGTGCTGGTGCTGCCGGTGATGGTGATGGTCACCAGGCAGGGAACGTTGAGCGGCACCTGTTCGCCGGTTCTGATGAAAATCCCGTCGAGGCTCATGTCCCGCGACAGGGTGTTGGCGGAAAGTTGCTGATTCTGCACCTGCAGGGTTGCGGAAGTCTCGAACCTGATCCTGGACTTGGTGCGCTGTTCCGGTCGCTGCATGGGGTGATGACCTCTAGGGGTGCCGGGCGAGTTCGATGGTCGTCGACCTGATGATGTAGCGGTCGGAGGCCACGGACACTTCGGGCGGTGCGGCGGTGCGTTCGAAGCTGTCGTAGCCCTCCTTGAGGTTTCGCCAGAACGGCAGCCAGCGGCTGTGGCGGTGGCGGTGCATGTTTTCAGCGGTCATCCGGAAGGGGAAGATGTGGACGGCGAAGGATTCCTGACCGTTGGCCAGCGCGGTCTCGGCAATGGTGTAGATCTCCTCCATCCGGTAGTCGGTCATCGCGAAGCAGCCTGTCGACGAACAGCGGCCGTGGACCATCAGCTTGCCCCCGGTGCGGTTGAGCAGCCTGTCGTATTCATTCGGGTAGCCCAGGTTGAAGGCCAGGTGAAAATTGCTCCTCGGGTTGAGCTGGGCCGGGCCGACCCTGTAGAAGCCTTCCGGGCTCTGCTTGTCGCCTTCTTTTTGCTTCGGTCCCAGAAATCCAGAAAAATCGCAGATGCTGTAGGTCTTGAACAGC
This sequence comes from uncultured Desulfobulbus sp., assembly GCA_964475345.1. GTDB lineage: Bacteria > Desulfobacterota > Desulfobulbia > Desulfobulbales > Desulfocapsaceae > Desulfoprunum. The sequence goes on along the minus strand of CAYYWK010000364.1, from coordinate 785 downwards.
TCGAAGCGGTTGCCGCGCAGCACCCACATCTCGAGCTGGCTCGATTCCTTGAAGATCCTGATGAATATCGGGGCGCCGAGGGTCAGGGCCTTGCCGCGCATGGCCTCGGCTATTTCCGGGGTCATCCGCGCGACCACTTCCCGTGACACCTCGCTGGTCGGGATCGGATCGGCGGCGCTGGCGGTGCCGGAGGGGATGTGCATGGCGGTGGTCATCCACAGCAGCAGGATCAGGGTGCGGCAGCAGGGCCGTGAAAGCATGGGTGCAATCTCGTGGCAGGCAGGTGATTAAGAACCGGTCGCCCCGGCGGCGAATTCATCCGGTGTGCTGTCAATAGAGCAGAAACGCAGGAAAAAGTCCAGCGGCAAGAGGCATGCGGGGAACCGTTCGCTGCGCTGTTCAGAACGGGATTTTGAAGGGCTGGCGTGGTTCGGCGATCATTTCGTCACCTTGTCCGCGCTGCAGTCCGAACATCGCCAGGATGTGGTCGTCCATGCACAGGCGGTAATCGTCGGAGGCGATGATGTCGGCCGAGATCGGGTTGATCAGGCGGGTGGAGATATACATCGTGCGCTCGGTGTAGGAGACCGTGCCGACCAGGACGGCCTGGGCCTGCTGGCTGCCGGACAGCTTGCGGAGTTCCCGGCTGAGGATGGTCTCGCCTGATTGTTCCTCGATCATCAGTGATCTGGCGAGCTTGATCTCCTTGACCGCGTAGCCGAGCTGAACCAGCCGGGAGGCGATGTGTTCCTGCATGGTCCGGCCGAACTGCGACGTCTGGCGCA
>CAYYWK010000363.1:0-3978 GCA_964475345.1 uncultured Desulfobulbus sp. | reverse complement strand
GGCGGGGACCGACGCCTCCACCATGAGGACGATGGGCAACTTCTTCGGCATGCTGTTCATCAGCTCCTTCGACCGCACCCAGAAGGTCTACGAGGCGATGCTCTGTCGCGGCTACAGCGGCACGCTGCCCTCAAGCCACGACGCCAGGGCCGGGGCACGCGACTGGCTGAAAGGCGGGGCCTGGATCGTCTTCGGCCTGCTGCTGCTCTTGGCCGAGCATCTGCCGGTGCAGTGACACCCACCCCTGAACCGCCATCCCTGCTGGCCGCCGCCGGATTTCCCGCTCCGTCGCCTGATCCCGGTGGCCATATCCTCGCGGATCTGGTATGAGCAGCTGATCGTTCACAATCTCTGCCACCAAACCCCCTGGGTACACGGGCCATGCATCTCACCCACAGCAAATATCCGGATTTCTCCCCGCCGGTCACAGGCACGCCGCTCTTTGAGCTCGACGGCCTTTCGCACGCCTATCCTGACGGCACCCAGGCCCTCAGCGACATCAACCTGACTATCTGCGAGGGGGAGCGGATCGCCCTGGTCGGCAAGAACGGTTCGGGGAAATCGACCCTTGTCCGCCATCTCAACGGCCTGCTTCAGGTGCAGCAGGGTTCGCTGCACTACCGCGGCAAGCGGGTCACGCCGGCGATCTTCTCCGGGCTGTGGCGAAATATCGGCATCCTTTTCCAGGATCCGGACAATCATCTCTTCTGTTCCACGCTCTACGACGACGCGACCTTCGGACCACTGAACCAGGGGGTGTCCCCGGATGAGGCCGATCGGCGAGCCAGGTCGGCTCTCGACGCCGTCGGCCTCGGCCGGCTCCTGCACAAACCGGCGCACCTGCTCAGCTACGGGCAGAAAAAGCGGGCTGCCCTGGCCGCCATCCTGGCCATGCAGCCGGAAGTGCTGGTCCTCGACGAACCCACCGCCAACCTCGACCCCCACCAGGCCAGGATACTGAAAAACCTCCTGGCGGAGTTCCCCGGCACGCTGATCATCATCGATCATGACCTGGTGTTCCTTTACGACATCTGCCAGCGGGCCATCGTCCTCGCCAACGGCCGGGTCCATCACGACTACGGCATCCGCGACCTGGTCTCGCACCAGCAGGCGCTCAGGGACCACGGCCTCGACTTCACGTTCCGTTTCGAGTGCTGTGGCGGACCGCACGACGACACTGCGCCGCCGTCCCATCACCACCACCACATCCACCACGACCATGGCCCCCGCAACCGCCATGTCGCAGACTGTTCCAGCCGGTTGCCGGTTCTCGAACTGCAGCACTTCACCTTCCGTTATCCCGACGGGACGCCAGGAGTGAGCGATATCAACCTGACCATCTACCCGGGGGAGACTCTGGCGCTGGTCGGTGAAAACGGGGCCGGCAAATCGACACTCGCCGCCTGCCTCCTAGGCCTCAACACAGGTGATGGCATCCTCTATCATCAGGGCAGGAAGATCGACCGCGACAACCATCGGGAAATGTGGCGGCATGTGGGCATGGTCTTCCAGAACTCGGCGGATCAGCTCTTCTGCCCCTCCTGCCGGGAAGAAATCGCCTTCGGCCCCAGGCAACTCGGGCTGTCGGCCATCGAGATCGAGACACGGGTCAGGCAGACCCTTGCCGCGGTCCGCCTGACGGGATTCGAGAACCGCGTTCCGCTCAACCTCAGCGGCGGGGAACGCAAGCGGCTCGCCATCGCAGCGACGCTGAGCATGCAGCCCGACGTCCTGATCCTCGACGAACCCACCGCCGGCCTCGACCCGGAAAACCAGGAACTCCTGCTGGAGATCATCGAGCGCCTGGCCGTCACCACCGTCATCATCACCCATGACATGTTTTTCATCCGCAGGTTGAGCAGCCGCGTCGCGGTCATCCACGAGGGCCGCATCATCCGCGACTACCCGACCATGGATTTCCTCTCCGACACCCACCTGCAGTTGATCAACGGGCTTGACTACGCCTATGAGAACCGGTGCATCGGCGAAATTCAGGCACTGCAGCAGGCGGCGGGAAACGGGCGGTGACGCGGCTGCCGATCCCAGCAATCAACCGGCCGGCGCTCCCCGTTCACCGGTCGCCTCGAGCACCGCGTTGATCGCCCGCAGCAGGTCCTCGTACTCATACGGTTTGCTGACCGCTCCGCAGAAGCCGAATTCCCGGCAATTCGCCATCACCGGATCGTTCGAGTAACCGCTGGAGACGATGACCGGCAGACCCGGCTCGATATCGTGGAGCAGCACCACCGCCTCGCGACCGCCGGCACCTCCCCTGACGGTCAGGTCGACGATCGCCAGATCGACGGGCTGGCCGCTACCGACCAGGTAGCGGTACACCTCGGCGCATTCCCTGCCGTCACGGCTGAGGTAGACCCTGTGCCCGGCCGCCTCCAGCATCGATTGGAGTATGCCAAGGACTGGTTCCTCGTCATCCATGACCAGAATCCCGGCCGGCTCCGTGCGGGCTGCTCTCTCTGTCCTTTGCGAGGCCTGCACCTGCTGCTGAGTTACCGGCAGGAAGACGGTGAAGGTAGTCCCCCGGCCAGGTTCGGAGGCAACGACTATGTTGCCGCCGTGCTTGTTGACGATGGACAGGGTGATTGCCAGGCCGAGCCCGCTGCCTTCCTGCTTGGTCGAGTAGTACGGATCGAATATCCGCTCGCGGACTTCCTGACTCATGCCGATGCCACTGTCGGCAATGCTGATGCGGATATGCCTGGAGCCAGGATCAAGCAGCGGGTGCTCCCCGCTCCCCTGAGGCAGGTTGCGGCAGACGATCTCGACAACTCCCCCGCCAGGCATCGCATGACGGGCGTTGAGAACGATGTTCTGGACCACCTGGCTGATCTGCCCCTTGTCGGCATGAACGGGCCACAGATCCCCGGGTATATCGTAGCTGCAAGTCACCGCGCTGCCATGCAGGACAAAGCTCGCGGAGTCGCGGATCACCTCGGCAAGCGACATGGCCTCCCGCACAGGTTCCCCGCCGCGCGCAAAGGTCAGCAGCTGCTGGGTCAGGGCCTTGGCCCGGATCGAGGCCTTTTCCGCTGCCTGCAGCAGCATCCTGGTCTGCCCCCGCAGCTCGGCGTCGTGCAGCGAAAGGCTGATATTGCCGAGGATCGCTGTCAGAATATTGTTGAAATCATGGGCTATCCCTCCGGCAAGCACCCCTGTCGACTCAAGTTTCTTGACCTTCAGCAGTTCCTGTTCGGTCTTTTCGCGTTCGGTAATATTCTCGACAAAGCACAGGATGTCCGCCACCTTGCCCTCGCCATCGAGCAGTGGCGTATTGCACCAGTCGCAGAGGATGACCCGGCCGTCGCTGGTGCGGTTCTCGTTGCGGTTATGGACAGTTTTTCCGGATCTGTAGAGACTCTGCCAGAGCTCCTCGAGTCCGGGCCGGACGTCTTCCGGAATGATGGAGTCGGCACAGCGGCCGACGATTTCTTCACGGCTGTAGCCAAAGACCTCTTCCGCCGTGCGGTTCCAGCTCTTTACCCGGAAGCTGCGATCAAGGATGATGATCGCCATCGGCGACTGCTCGATGATCAGGCGCAGCTGGCCCTCGCCGGCCAGCAGGGCCGCCTCCGCCTGGCGACGCTCGGCGATTTCCCGCTCGAGGTTATGGGTCCGTTCCCTGACCAGCTCCTCGAGATGGGAATGATGCCGCAGGTTGTCGGCGAAGACTTCCCGCAACCGGCAGGTCATGGTGTTGAACATCTCACCGAGCTCGCCAATCTCGTCGTTGCTGGCGATAGCCACCGAGGTGTTCAGATTGCCGTCGACGATCTCGCGGGCCGATCGCTTCAGCTGGTTGACCGGCCGGATGATCAGGCCAGAGATCAGCAGCGTCGCCGCCAGGCAGAGCAGCAGGGCAATCGCCAGGCTGGCGACGATCAGTGTCCTCAATCGCTTGACGCTGTTATCGACTCGATCAAGCTCCCGGTCGATGGCGGCGAGCAACTCCACAGAGAAGGC
>CAYYWK010000362.1:0-3988 GCA_964475345.1 uncultured Desulfobulbus sp. | reverse complement strand
GGGCGGGGTTTACCGGGGGCTCGGCTTCAGGGAGGCCCGGCAGCTGTTCGAAAAGGACTACCTGCAGCAGAAGCTGCGGGAATACGGCGGCAACATCTCCAGGACTGCCGAAGCGATCGGCCTGGAGCGGAGCCACCTCCACAAGAAACTGAAGAGTCTTGACATCATCCCGTAACCGTGGCGGTCCCGCTGCGCCGGCCGCCACCCTTCATCCACAGGAGCTGACCATGGTCTTTCCCGAATACCGACCGCGCCGCATGCGCAAAAATGCCGCCTTCCGCGCCCTGATCCGCGAGAACAGGCTCGATCCCGCCCAGTTCGTCTATCCCCTGTTCGTCATGCCGGGGAAAAAGCGCCGCGAGGCCATCGGCTCGATGCCGGGCGTCTTCCGCATCAGCGTCGACCAGCTGGCGAAGGAGGCCAGGGAGTGTCTCGAACTCGGCGTCAATTCGCTGATACTCTTCGGGCTGCCGGAGAAGAAGGACGCGATGGGTTCCGGCGCCCACGCCAAGAACGGCATCGTCCAGCAGGCGATACGCGAGTTGAAGAACGCCGTGCCGGAGATGACCGTGATCACCGACGTCTGCCTCTGTGAATACACCAGCCACGGCCACTGCGGCTGTCTGATCAACGCGGTCGTCGACAACGACGCGACGCTGGAGATTCTCGCCAAGACTGCCCTCTCCCATGCCGAGGCCGGGGCCGACATGGTCGCCCCCTCCGACATGATGGACGGCCGGGTCGCCGAGATCCGCGCCGCCCTCGACGAACACGGCCATGAGATGGTGCCGATCATGTCGTACGCGGTCAAATACGCCTCGGCATTCTACGGCCCGTTCCGCGATGCCGCCGACTGCGCACCGCAGTTCGGCGACCGCCGCGGCTACCAGATGGACCCGGCCAACAGCCGAGAGGCCCTGCGCGAGGCCACCCTCGATGTCGACGAAGGGGCGGACATCCTGATGGTCAAGCCGGCGGTTGCCTACCTCGACATCATCAGCAAGCTGCGCGACGAGTTCGACCTGCCGATCGCCGCCTACCACGTCAGCGGCGAGTACGCGATGATCAAGGCCGCCGCTGAGAAGGGCTGGATCGACGGCGACAAGGTGATGGAGGAGACCCTGCTGTCGATCAGGCGGGCCGGCGCCGACATCATCATCACCTATTTCGCCAAGGACATGGCCCGCCTGCTGCGCGGCTGATCGGCGGCGCAAAAAAAAGGGGAGCCGGCTTTGACCCGGCCCCCCTCTTCACTAGCTGTTATCGGCTTCGCCGTCAGGCGCGGATATCGATCCTGCCGCCCCGTCCGCTGCCTTCCTCAGAGTCCCTGCCCTGCCGCCCTTGCTCTTCACCGGCGGACGGGGTCTCGCCTGCCGGCGGGACATTCCTGGCCAGGGCGATGGCCTCGGCGGACAGGTTCACCGCATCCCCCGGGGCGGAGGCGAGATCTGCCTCCTGTTGCCGGGCAAAAGCTGCGCCGTCTTCCGGCCGGGACTGACGGGGGACTAGCTCTCCGGCTGCCAGGGGATTGATAGAGCCTGCTGCACCAATCATTGTTGCACCTCACATGCGCGTTGTTCGCATTCCGTTACCAATGAGAGACATTCCCATTTGTGCCAGTATATGTCACCTGGCCGGCAAATGCAAGGCAGCGGGGTCAGTCTGCCGAAAATGGCAGCGGTTTCCCTTTCCTGCCTCAAGCGCTCAGGACGCGGCGCTATTCAGCCGGCGGGCCGCAAGCCCCAGCCAGGCCAGGGACACCGACAGGCCGCCCAGGACGTCGAAGACGACGTCAGCCACGCTGGAGTGGCGACCGGGGATGAAGGACTGGTGGAACTCGTCGAAAATACCGTAGGCCAGGCAGCAGAAAATGGCGGCCAGGGCAACCGCTTTCGGCCGCGACTGCCTCGCCTGCGGCTGCCAGGCGGCGATCACGGTCGCCGCCAGCAGGCCGTACACGAAGAAATGGGCAAGTTTGTCGAAATGAGGAAAGAGCAGCGGCAGATCCGACCCTGGCTGGTGCGACAGCGCGAATATCAGCGCCATCACCGCCAGCGGGGGAAACAAACGAAGGGTCTGCATCAGTGGGGGTCACGCTGCGGAAGCGTCGTCCTTGGTCGGCAGGTGGATGGCCCGCAGCTGGGCGTCGGAGAATTTGCGGCGGATACGCTTGATGGCCGCGCTGATCTCGCGGCTGGGGGCGTCGGCCAGGACCGTTACCGACTTGTCGGCATAGGCGGTGATTTCCAGCCGCTTGTCGCGGATGGCGAAGCGGTGGCTCCAGTTGACCTCGATGATCTCGGGGTTCTCGTTGATCGGCGACTCGACAATCTCTCCGCCCTTCGCCACCTGGACGCAGTCGCTGTCGGTCATCTCCAGCAGCCAGGCGTCGCCCTCCGCCGTCGAGTAGAGGAAAAAGACCCCCAGTTCGCGGTTGACCGCCTGTCGTGCCACGGCCGACTCCTGTATGGCCTGCACGCCGCTCATCAGGGTGATCTTCAGGGCCGCCTCGGGGCTGAGCCGCGGCGCCGCCGCCCGGGCATTGAGGCCGCAGCAGTGCTTGTACTTCTTCCCGCTCTGGCACGGGCACTTCTCATTTCTTCCTATCTTTGCCATGTCATGACACCGTGGATTCGAAAATTTGACGAGCTATGAACATTTGCTGTAGCCGCACGACCGGCAGGTTTCGCAGCCTTCCTCGAAGACCAGCCTGCCCGAGCACTCCGGACAGACGCTGGAGAAGCCCTGCTGGGTACCGGCCAAAAACGATTTCAACAGTTTACTCAGTTGTGCCGGCAGGTCAAGCATATGACCGCTGGAGCGGTCGAGCTGCTTGATGATTTCATCCATCGGCACGTTGAAGCGCAGGGCCAGCGACACCAGGCGGCAGGTGGTGGTCCACATTGTCGACTTGTCTTTGAGGTCGAAGCGGTTGTCGAAGGGGAACTTGGCGAAGACCTCCATCGGCTTTTCGTTTTCGTCGAAGCAGACAATGATATAGACCGACTTCTGGTCCTGGTCCTTGAGCTTGTAGCGTTTGGCGTCGAGGATATCCGGCAGCTTCTTCTTGACCGGACCGCTGGTGGAGACCACCGCCATCTCGTCCTTCTTTGCGCTGTCCTTGATGTTGAGCACCTGGGAATCGCGGGAGCCGTCGCGGTAGACGGTCAACCCCTTGCAGCCCAGCTGGTAGCCGGTGATGTAGGAGAGCTTGACGTCCTCCCGGGTCGCCGAGTTCGGGAGGTTGATGGTCTTCGAGATCGAGCTGTCGACGCCGTTCTGCTGGAGGATGCCCTGCATCCGGATATGGTCCTCCGGCCTGATGTCCTGGGCGGTGGCGAAGACCGTCTGCCACTTCTCGGGGATCTCAGGGTGGCCGATGACCGTGCCGCTGTCGGCGACCTTGCTCATCAGCTCGTCGGAGTAGAAACCCTCGGCCTTGGCGACCCGCTCGAAGTACTTGTTGACGAGGATCAGCCGGTCGCCGTCCATCACATGCTTGACCATCACGATCGAATAGTACGGTTCACAGCCTGAGGCGCAGTCGGCGATCATCGATACCGTGCCGGTGGGCTGTATCGAGGTCAAGGCGGCATTGCGGCGTCCCGGATAGAGGTTGACGGCCGGATCGAAGGCCGGGAACGGCCCCTTTTCTGCCGCCAGTTCGATCGAGCGTTCCTCGGCGGCGTCCCGCACGAACTGCATCACTTTGGCCGCCAGCTGCCTCCCTTCCTCACTGCCGTAGGGGATGGCGAGCTGGATCAGCATGTCGTGCAGGCCCATGATCCCCAGCCCGATCTTGCGGGTCTTCAGGGTCATCTCGGCAATTTCGGGGATCGGGAAGCGGTTGCAGTCGATGACGTTGTCGAGGAAACGGATGGCGAGACGGACGGTGGCTGCCAGCCGTTCCCAGTCCATGCGACCCTCGCGCACATACTGACCGAGGTTGATCGACCCCAGGTTGCAGGATTCGTAGGGGAGGAGCCAT
>CAYYWK010000361.1:0-4006 GCA_964475345.1 uncultured Desulfobulbus sp. | reverse complement strand
CGCCTTCAGGAAGTCCTCCTCGTCATCGACCAGCAGCACCTTGGCCTTCAATTCTTCTGCCATTTCATCTCACCTCGTTGTTGGGATTATCTTTCCTGCCGTGGCGGAATTCATCCGCGCTTGCCGTTTCCCGCCACGGCATGTGTCTGCTCGCTGCGGATCAGCCGTGCATCAGCCGGTACTGGACGATGTACACGACAATACCCGAGAAGTAGCCAAGGGCGGCCAGAGCGCCGATTTTCCGCGCATACCAGAAGAAATGGATCTTCTCGAGGCCCATCGCGGCAACACCGGCGGCCGAGCCGATGACCAGGATCGAGCCACCGGTCCCGGCGCAGTAGGCCATGAACTCCCAGAGGAAGGCGTCCTGCGGATAGACCGCCATGTCGTACATGCCCATCGAGGCGGCGACCAGCGGCACGTTGTCGACGATGGCGCTGAGCAGGCCGATCAGGGTGACGATGATCTCCTGGCGACCGACGGCCTTGTCGAGCCAGCCGGCCAGGGCGGTGAGGATATGGGTGTGCTCGAGGGTGGCCACCGCCAGCAGGATGCCGATGAAGAAGACGATGCTGGCCATGTCGATGCGGCTGAGCGCCGCCACCAGCCGCAGGTGGCGCCGTTTGTCCTCGTGGGTGTTGCGATGGACGATATTGCCGACCAGCCAGATGATGCCGAGACCGAAGAGGATGCCCATGAACGGCGGCAGGTGGGTGATGGTCTTGAAGATCGGCACGTTGATCAGGGCGCCGACGCCCAAGCAGAACATCAGGTTCTGTTCGAAGGTCGAGGTCTCGACGCCGTGGCCGCAGGTGCCGCTTTTCGGGGCGATAACCTCCTTGCCCCGCAAGGTGAATGAGAGGAAGATCAGCGGCACGATCAAACAGGTGAAGGAGGCCAGGAAGACGCCCTTGATGATCGCCATCGTGGTGATCTGCCCGCCGATCCACAGCATCGTCGTGGTCACGTCGCCGATCGGCGACCAGGCCCCGCCGGCGTTGGCGGCGATGACGATGACGCCGGCGAAGAACAGTCGATCCTCGTGGCGGTCGAGCAGTTTTTTCATCAGCGAAACCATGACGATGGTGGTCGTCAGGTTGTCAAGGACTGCACTGAGGAAAAAGGTCACGAAACCCACCAACCAGAGCAGAGATGTTATCTTGGTGGTTTTTATCCGCGAGGTGATGACATTGAAGCCGTTATGGGCATCGACAACCTCGACGATGGTCATCGCCCCCATCAGGAAGAAGATGATCTGGGCCGTTGCGGCCAGCGATTCATGAAGATTTTCGGTAACCTTATGGGTATCGCCGCTCATCAGGGCGTAGACCGTCCACAACAAGCCTGCGCCAACCAGCGCCGATGCCGATTTGTTGACCTTGATCGGATGCTCAAGGGCAATGCAGGCGTAGGCCAGAACAAAGATCAGAACCAGGGCCGTTAACATGATCACTCCTTTTGGTAATGCTGCTCTTTTGGTGAAGAAGGCGACTATTCATTGCGAAACCGTTCGCCGGATCAAACTGCTTTTTCCGCTACTTGTGCTAGCAAAGCCAGTGCCAGTTATTGATTACTCGCCACACAACCGACAATATATTGTTTTCATAAACTATTCCCCAAGAATCTTTCAAGACCGAATACTCAGCGGGGAATCCAATCGCCCAAAACGTTTCATATCGTTTTATATTGTCCAGGCATCACTTGAGCTGGATTTCCGCCACAGATTGTTCCATGTTGATAGACAAGCCACTAATATCAAAATATATAATCACTTCGAACCGCTTTCTGCAGCGAAGAAACGCCCTCTAAGCCCCCTAATATGGCCGTTGGGTCATTATGAAACATTAAGAAACCACTACCTGAAAATCTCCATTGATCTGAGGCGCATCCTCTGTTTTTACTTTTCTCTTCGGCCGAACGGGTGGTATACAGCGTCGTCATCCTCTCCATCGGCCAGCGTCTACATGCTGACCGAAGAGGGAATAAGCCGAGTTCCGTCCGGATGGGCGGAAGCGGGGGAACCACTCTTCAGGGGCGTATCGCCGGCCATGCCGGCGTAGAGCAAACTCTTCGGCTCGAGCCCGGCAGCTAACCTCGCAGGCATCGAAGGGAAAGCCGTCTCCATTGCAAGGAGGACTTTCCCCACCTTGCAATCCATGGAGCCGTTGATGCCCACACCCGTCCCATCGGCCGGCGACACTGCCGGACTGTCTCCGCAGTCCCACCCCGATTCGCATCACGGCACCGCGGCACTCGCCCTGGCCGCCCTCGGCATCATTTACGGCGATATCGGCACCAGCCCGCTGTACACCATCAAGGAATGTTTTTCCGGCACGCACGGCCTCGATCCCAACCCAGTCAATATTCTGGGCGTGATGTCAATGGTCTTCTGGTCGCTGATCATCGTCGTCAGCATCAAGTACGTCATCTTCGTCCTGCGGGCCGACAACAGGGGCGAAGGGGGGACCTTCTCGCTGCTTGCCACACTCGCCTCGGTTCTGCGCGGTGACAACAGGAGGTGGACGATCCTCACCATCCTCACCGCTTCCGGGGCCTCCCTGCTCTACGGCGATGGCGTGATCACCCCCGCCATCTCCGTACTCTCGGCCATCGAGGGCATCAACATGGCCACCGATGCTGCCAGCCACTATGTCGTGCCAATCACCTTCGCCATCCTGGTCTCGCTGTTCCTCGCCCAGCGTCACGGCACGGCAGTCATCGGCAAGGTTTTCGGCCCGGTGATGATCGTCTGGTTCACCGCCATCGGCCTGCTTGGCGCCAGGGCCATCTCGACCCGGCCGGACATCCTCGACGCCATCAACCCGCAATACGCAATCAGCTTCTTCGCCGCGAACCACCTCCACGGCATCGTCGCCCTGGCGTCGGTGGTGCTCTGCATCACCGGCTGCGAGGCCCTCTATGCCGATATGGGCCATTTCGGGCGCTTCCCGATCCGCCTGACCTGGTACGGCATCGTCCTGCCCGGCCTGATGCTCAACTACTTCGGCCAGTGCGCCCTGCTGCTGCAGGACCCGGCAATCGCCAACGTCAATCCGTTCTATGCCTTGGCCCCGAAGGCCCTGCTCTACCCGCTGGTCGGCCTGGCGACCATGTCCACCATCATCGCCTCCCAGGCGATGATCTCCGGTGTCTATTCCCTTACCCAGCAGGCCGTGCAGCTCGGCTTCACCCCGCGCATGCGGATCGTCCACACCTCCGCCAAGGCCAGGGGGCAGATATATATGCCGACGGTCAACTGGATGGTGATGCTCGCCTGCCTGACCCTGGTCCTAGTCTTCAAAGAATCGGGAAAACTGGCCGCCGCATACGGTTTCGCCGTCACCGGCACGATGACCATCACTTCGATCATGTATTTCCAGGTCGCCCGCCACAAGTGGCGATGGCCGCTCTGGCAGTGCACGGCGCTGGCGGGAGTTTTCCTTCTTTTCGACACCTCCTTTCTCGGCGCCAATGTCCTGAAGATCTTCGATGGCGGCTGGATTACCATCTGCATCGCCACCTTCGTCGCCACCAGCATGATCACCTGGCGGGACGGCCGAGAGATCCTCCGCAAGCACTACAGTCTGATGCTGCTGCCGACCGACGTCTTTCTCCAGGACCTCAGAGAGTACAGCCCGTCGCGGACGGCCGGCACTGCGGTTTTCATGTCCATCTCCCCCGAGGGCATTCCCCACACCCTCCTCCATCACCTCAAACACACCGAAGCCCTGCACGAACGGGTGCTGCTGCTGTCGGTGCTGTCAGCGGAGACTCCGACAATCGAGCAGCACGAACGGGTGGGCCTGGAAAACCTCGGTCAGGGATTCTATAGGATCAAGGCGAGGTATGGCTTCATGGAGACTCCGAACATGCCCGACATCATCGAACAGCTCAGCCACAAGGGACTGCCGGTTGACATCTATTCCACCTCCTTCTTCCTTGGCCGCGAAACCCTGTTCACCAGCGGCGAAAACCGGATGGCGCAATGGCGGAAACTGCTGTTCAT
>CAYYWK010000360.1:0-4020 GCA_964475345.1 uncultured Desulfobulbus sp. | reverse complement strand
ATCCGCAGGATCGAGAGCCAGCTGCCGGCGTGGAACAAGGCCGGCATGCTCGACCAGATGAACAGCCGATTCTAACCACAGGAAGAGATCATGAAGACATTCAGAGTTCGCGTCAATGGCAACGATTACGAAGTCGAAATCGAGGAAATCATGGGTTCGTTAACTGAACACCAGGTATCGTCACCCGCTCCGGCTCGTCATCAGCCCGCTCCAGCGGTTGCCCGGGAGACAGCCCGGCCGGCAGCTGCATCTCTGGCCACAAATGGTGGGGCGGAACTTATATCCGCTCCGATGCCGGGAACCATCCTCGATGTCAAGGTGCTGAAAGGAGACGCCGTCAGCAAGGGCCAGACACTGATGATCCTCGAAGCAATGAAGATGGAAAACGAAATCCTGGCCCCGCATGACTGCACCGTAGCGGAGATCCATGCCGTCAAGGGGACCTCGGTCAACGCCGGCGACCCGCTGATCGTTCTTGCCTGAAAGGAGACGGACAATGCTTGAAGCACTGGCGGAATTCATTCACAGCATGGGGATATTCAACCTGACCTGGGGGCATGTCCTGATGATCGGCATCGCCTGCCTGTTGATCTACCTGGCCATCGTCAAGGGCTTCGAACCTCTGCTGCTGATTCCCATCGCCTTCGGCGTGCTGCTGACCAACCTGCCTCTGGCCGACATGATGGCGGAGCCCATCCTTGAAATCAAGGACAACCTCATCCATACCGCTCAACCCGGCGGCCTGATGTACTACCTGTTCCAGGGCGATCATCTCGGCATCTTTCCGCCGTTGATTTTTCTGGGGGTGGGCGCGATGACCGATTTCGGCCCGCTGATCGCCAACCCGAAATCACTGCTCCTCGGCGCTGCGGCTCAGCTCGGCATCTTCATCACCTTCATCGCCGCCATCGGCTCGGGACTGTTCACCGCCCAGGAGGCCGCCTCCATAGGCATCATCGGCGGAGCCGACGGCCCGACCGCGATCTTCCTCTCTTCGCGTCTCGCCCCTCACCTGCTCGGTTCGATAGCCATTGCAGCTTATTCGTACATGGCCATGGTGCCAATCATCCAGCCGCCGATCATGCGCCTGCTGACCACCAAGGAGGAACGGTCGATCAAAATGGAGCAGCTGCGCGAGGTCAGCAAAAAGGAAAAGATACTCTTCCCGATCGTCGTCACCATCGTCGTCGCACTGATCGTCCCGCCTGCCACTTCGTTGATAGGCATGCTGATGGTCGGGAACCTGTTCCGCGAATGCGGGGTGGCCAGCCGCCTCGAGGATACCGCCAAGAACGCCCTTATCAATACCATTACCATCTTCCTCGGCATGTCCGTCGGGGCGACAGCCACAGCCGAGAATTTCCTGCGTGTGGAGACTTTGGCCATCCTCTTTCTCGGTGTCACTGCCTTCGCCATAGGCACTGCAGGCGGCGTGCTGCTGGCCAAACTGATGAACAAGGTCATGGGTGGCGGCATAAATCCGCTGATCGGGTCAGCCGGCGTGTCAGCAGTACCGATGGCAGCCAGGGTATCCCAGGTAGTCGGGCAGAAGGACAACCCCTCCAACTTCCTGCTGATGCATGCCATGGGCCCCAACGTTGCCGGTGTCATCGGGTCCGCGGTGGCGGCTGGAATTCTGCTATCCCTTTTCAGATGAACTGGAAGATATGCCCCCATAAGCTGATGGAAACCGTTAACTGCTCTGGCCCTGACCATGCGCCCTTTGAACTTGACATTTGTCCTTTGGTGGCATACAACTCTTATAGTAACATTGTTACCTGGATTGTCACCCGTATGTTAACCTGTAGCGCCAAGAACCCCTGATTGGCTGTTAGCTCATAAAAATACAACCTATCTAGTTGTTTTATTGATATTTATCAAGGATTTCTGACTTCCGACACCTCAATAGCCGAGCCATTATCATCCATATATTTCGAACCACATCTATCTACATGAAAGAAAGTACAGTAACATTGTTAAATGAGCTCAACCCGGAAATACATCAACGTCTCGAAAAGGCTGTCCTCGAGGTGTTCTCCAGTTCCGATTTCCACAAAGCCAGTATCAGGGATATCGCCAGCCAGGCAGGTGTCAGCTTTACCACAATCTACAAGCATTTCGGTAGCAAAGAACGTCTGGTCTTCGCCTTTGTAGACATCTGGATGGGCAAGCTGACCGACCGCATCGTCGATCACCTGCAGGGTATCGAAAACCTCAAGGAGAAACTCCGCAAGGTTTTCTGGCTGCAGCTCGATTACTACGAAAGGCATCAGGGGCTTGGGAAAATCGTCTTCATGACCCTGCCGATGAAAACCTGGATGGCCGACGAAACATTCAATCAACGCCGGATGATGGATCTGCTGATCGGCGTCCTTCGCCAGGGGCAGGAGGAAGGAGTACTGAATTCCGAAGTCCGGGCTGGCACCCTTCTCGACTTCCTGATGGGCTTCGTTCAGCGCAGTTTCTTCATGTGGATTTTGCGGGGACAGAAGGAGAGCCTTTCCGAGCAGGCCAACACCATGTTCGAGATGGTCTGGCGCGGCATGGCCAACCCCCAGCATCCGGCTGCTTCGCAACCACGAAATACCGAAAAATAGCCGTCAATCCAGTGGAGCCGCAAGGCCTTACCCAAATCCCAATATGGAGGCGCATATGAAAATTCTGAAAATCGACCATCTGGGCATCGCCGTCAACAGCATGGACGAAGGCAGGACCTTCTGGTCGGACGTTCTCGGTCTGAAATTCGAAGGGGCAGAAACCGTCGCCGAACAGAAAGTGACCACCGCCTTCTTTCCCGTCGGGGAAAGTGAGGTGGAACTGCTTGAATCAACCTCCCCCGATGGGCCAGTTGCCAAGTTCATTGAGAAGAAAGGCACAGGTTTTCAGCATGTTGCCTTCAGGGTTGAGAACATTGACGAGGCGATCGCCGAGCTGAAGGCCAAAGGCATCCAACTCATCGACCAGGAACCGCGCAAAGGCGCCGGCGGCGCCAGAATTGCCTTTCTCCACCCCAAGGCCACAGGCGGTGTATTGGTTGAACTGTGCGAACGATCCTAATTTTGGCAGCATACGAGGAGAGACACCATGTCAGTGCCTCCGGAGAAACAGAAATGGGAGGAACTCGCCAGCAAGCAGATGAAGGGGAAAAGCCCGGATTCGCTTGACTGGATGACCCCCGAGGGCATCAAGGTGAAGGCCCTCTACACCGCAGAGGACCTTGAAGGGATGGAATCGGTCAATACTCTGCCAGGGCTTGCACCATACGTCCGTGGACCAATGGCGACAATGTATGCCGGCCGGCCCTGGACCATCCGCCAGTACGCGGGTTTTTCGACGGCCAAGGAGTCCAACGACTTCTACCGCAAGGCTCTCGCCGCCGGCCAGAAGGGCCTGTCAGTAGCCTTCGACCTTGCCACCCACCGCGGATACGATTCTGACCATCCCAGGGTTGCCGGCGATATCGGCAAGGCCGGAGTGGCCATCGACTCGGTCGAGGACATGAAAATTCTCTTCGACGGGATCCCTCTCGATCAAATGTCGGTATCGATGACGATGAACGGGGCGGTCATTCCGATCCTCGCTGGCTACATCGTTGCCGCCGAGGAGCAGGGAGTCAGCCACGAACAGCTTACCGGAACCATACAGAACGATATCCTCAAGGAATACCTGACCCGCAACACCTATATTTACCCACCGAGCCCTTCGATGCGGATCATTTCCGACATCATGGCCTTCTGTTCGAAAGAAATGCCGAAGTACAACACCATCAGTATTAGCGGCTACCACATGATGGAGGCCGGGGCCAACAGCGTGCTGCAGACCGCCTTCACTCTTGCCGACGGGGTGGAGTACGTCAAGGCGGCGCTGAGAAGCGGGCTCGATATCGATACCTTCGCCCCCAGGCTGTCGTTCTTCTTCGGCATTGGCATGAATTTCTTCATGGATATCGCTATGCTGCGTGCAGCGCGCTTTCTCTGGCATCGATTGATGTGCCAGTTCAATCGGAAGAACCCACAATCC
>CAYYWK010000359.1:0-4023 GCA_964475345.1 uncultured Desulfobulbus sp. | reverse complement strand
GTTCGTTTTCCAGGGACAGGCGCTGGGCCGAGTGGAACGGCCGTTTCCGCGATGATGTCCGGGCCTTCATGGCCGGACACCAAGGATTCGTCTCCCGCCTCGCCACTCGGCTGGCCGGAAGTTCAGATCTCTATCAGACCAGCAGTCGCAGCCCCTTGAGTTCAATCAACATTCTCACCAGTCATGACGGCTTCACCCTCTACGACCTGGTGAGTTACGAGCAGAAGCACAACCTGGCGAACGGAGAGGAGAACCGTGACGGCGACAACAACAACATCAGCTGGAACAGCGGCTGCGAAGGCGACCCTGCCCCAAGCGAGATCAACGACCTGCGGCTGAGAAGGATGAAGAGCATGGCGGCCATACTTCTCCTCTCTCAGGGCGTTCCGATGATCACCGCGGGGGACGAATTCGGCCGCAGCCAGAAGGGCAACAACAACGCCTGGTGCCAGGACAATTCTACAAGCTGGGTGGATTGGACGCTTGCCGAAACCAACCGCGGACTGCTCCGCTTCTTCCGCTGCTGCATAGAGCTCCGAAAAAACAACACTGTCTTCCGCCGCGACGATTTTTTCCGCCATAGCCACAACCAGGATCAGCCGCCCGAGATCACCTGGCAGTACCTGCAACCAGGTCAGCAGAACTGGTCTGCCGACTGCCAGGGCCTGGCCTTTCTCCTCCACGGCAGGCAATCTGCCGCAATCAGGGAAAGCGACTTCTTTGTCATGATAAACGGCCACCGCTCCGAAATTCTGTCATTCACTCCTCCAGACATTCCGGGTAAAAAGAGAGAAAGGGCCTGGTTCCGGATCATCGACACTGCGGCACCTTCACCGGAGGATTTTCAGGCCCCGTGTCTTCTTTCGGTTTTCTCCACCGCCGGTATTGTCAAGGTTCTTCCTCAGACGGTGGTCGTCCTGCAATCCTTTCCGACAAACCAAATCACGCAGGGACGCTCTTCACAATCCACAGCGGGTTCGTTGCCAGGAAAAACCTTTGCCAGCTGACCGTCCGATATGGTACATATCAATTAATTGTTTTCCTGGCTAAAACTATTTTTTTTCAACAAATACAAATTGTTATTTGAATATGATACCACGTTCCGCATCACAGAGGCGGCATGATTTCATCTTCCTTGGTGATTCTCTTGTCGCTGATTATGATTGGCAGCCTCGTCTACCGTTCTGCACCATCCACAACCTCGGCGTACCGGGAGCCGGCTCAGACGACCTGCTCTCTTCGCTGCCCGGGCTGGCAGACCGTTTCCCCACACCGGCGGCAATCCTGATCATGATCGGCACGAATGATCTCCTCTCAGGAAAGACCGACTTTGTCGATACCATCCGGCAGATTGTCATCCACCTGAGCCAGGGGTTTCCAACCGCAGAAATTATCGTCACAAGCCTTCTGCCGATGCAACTGCCTTCCCCGATCACCGAGGCTGTCCAATCAATCAACGAAGACATCAGGACAATGACCATGCAGACTGGCAGTTGCTACCTTGATATCCACGGCAAATTCAACCGTGCGGGCGATGGGATATTCCAAGGTGACGGCGTCCACCTGACCGGCCGTGCCTATGAAATCTGGACCAAATCGCTGATCGAACACGTTGCCTTCCTCCTCGAAAACGACGAAGACTGAAATACCACCCCATCTCCTGCAATGATAAATGCCATGCTCAACCTGCGCCGCAGCACCCTGCTTGTCATGTTCTCCCTGCTCTTCCAACTTGCCGCTCATCCGGCCGGAATCTGTGCATCCGATCCTTCATCGCCAGGACATGCACTGGCCGGCGGAGGGTCAGGAAAAGTCATCGAAACCATGAATGCCGGTGGTTATACGTACCTGCTCGTCGATACCGGCAAGGAAGAGAGATGGGTTGCCATCCCCGAAAGCACCGTCAACAAGGGGGAAACCGTAGAGTACAGCGCCGGCATGGTAATGCAGGATTTCCACAGCAAGACGCTCAATCGCACCTTCGCCTCCATTGTCTTCTCACCAGGTCTCGAAAAGAAAGAAAGCGGGCCGCAGCAGGCTTCCGCCGCCGGTGCGCCGGCTGACGACACGTCCTTTTCCGCGGCCGTTGAGGCCGAAAAGGGCGCCAAGCAGCCACCCATGAGTGCTTCCGGCGGCAGTCTCGGCGCCATCGTGCCCTTTTCCGAGATCAAGGTCGACAAGGCGGACGGCCCAAATGGCCATACCATCAAGGAAATTTTCGACAGATCGAAGGAACTCAATGGCGAGACAGTCCGGATACGCGGCCAGGTGATGAAGGTCAATACCGGCATCATGGGTCGCAACTGGGTTCATCTCCAGGACGGCAGCGGCGACCCGATGAACAACACCCACGATCTCGTCGTCACCACCGCTGAAACTCCGGGCCAGGGCGAAAGTGTCACCTTTGAAGGGAAACTGACCGCAGACAAGGATTTTGGCGCAGGCTATTCCTATTCCGCCATTGTCGAGGACGCCAAGATCATCCCTTGACCGATGCGCATCCTACTGGTCGGCCCGGGTGCCCTCGGCTGCCTCCTGGCGGCGGTCATTTCACGCTCCCTGCACGGAACGACGCATAGTCTGGGCCTTCTTGATCACAACCCCAATCGCGCCACTTTGCTCGATTGCCAGGGCATCATCTACGAATCGGAAGGGCAGCGACAGACCGTGCCGCTCCCAGTGTTTTCGGATCCTGCCGCAGTGCCAGCAGCCGACACCGTCATTCTCTGCGTTAAATCCCATGATATCACTGCATGTCTCAAATCCTGCCAGGCGCTCCTGAACGAGGCCACCCTGCTGCTCTTTCTACAAAACGGCATCGCCCATCTCGACTGCGGGCCAATGACCGGCACGGCCGCAATTGCCTACGGCACGACGACGGAAGGTGCCACGCTGCTGGCCCCAGGCCATGTCCGTCACGCCGGGCACGGAATGACCTATCTCGGCCTACGTGACCCGAGCGATTCCCCCTTTCTTGGTCGGCTCCAAGAACTTGCCGGGATATTCAGTTGCGCAGGACTGCCGGTGAAAGTCACCTCGTCCATTCAGGAGAAGATCTGGGCCAAACTGTTCGTCAACGTCGGCATCAACGCCTTGACCGCCATTCACAACTGCACCAACGGCGACCTGCTCACGATCCCCGGAGTGATGCAACGGATGCAGCAGGCTGTCGCTGAGGCAGAGACGATAGCCCAGGCCCGCGACATCGACTGCGGCGGCGATCCCTTCGCGGCTACTGTGGAGGTCTGCAGGAAAACGGCTGACAATATTTCCTCGATGCTGCAGGATGTGCGCCGCCGGCGGCTTACGGAGATCGACGCCATCAATGGTGCCATCGTCCGCGAAGGGCAGGCGCTCGGCATCGCCACCCCGGAAAATCTCCAACTGGTGCAGCAGGTCAAAAAAATCGAGGGCAGCTTTGCACTTGTCGACGGGAAAAAGGACTGACATGAAGATTCTCCCGCACCAGATCGGATTCGATTTTGACGGCGTCATTGCCGACACCGCTTCAGCCTTTATCCGCCTGGCATGCGAGGAGCATAACTATTGCTCTTTCTCCCTGTCCGACATCACCAGTTTCCACGTCGAGGACTGCCTGGACATTCCAATGCCACTTGTCAGCCGAATTTTCACCGACATCCTCGAGGATTCGCTCGGCACCGGCCTGACCCCGATGCCGGGAGCTGTCGAGGTGCTGAGTGAAATGACGGCGGCAGCCACGGTGACCATCATTACCGCCCGCCCGCTGCTGCAGCCCGCGCGCGACTGGATCGAATCCTTCTTCCCCGCCACGGCGAGTCGGGCGATCAAGCTGATCGCGATGGGGGACCATGACGACAAGGCGCGCTATATTCATGCTCACGGCCTCAGCTACTTTGTCGACGACCGTGCCGAAACCTGCCGGCAACTGGTGGCGAACAACATCACGCCTCTCGTGTTCTGCCAACCCTGGAACCACAACCGCCATGATTTGCAAACGGTCACCAGCTGGCAGGAAATCCGCCAACTCATAGTCCTCTGAGG
>CAYYWK010000358.1:0-4045 GCA_964475345.1 uncultured Desulfobulbus sp. | reverse complement strand
AGGCCGAACCGGACGGCGTTCCTGGCCAGCAGCCCAGCCCCGATCAGCACATAGTGGTTGGAGGTATTGGTGCAGGAGGTGATGGCGGCAATGACGACACTGCCATCTCCTATCCTTGCCTGCACCCCGTCTATATCGCAGGAAATTACGCGATGGCTGGAAACCGTGCAGGCATCATTGCGAGGCTCGCTGCATCCGGATTCCTGGCGGAAAGCAGAGATTTCCTGGGGATGGAGGTCCTTTTTATAGGTGCAGCCGAGGATTCCCGCAAAGGTGGCCTTGAGATCGACGAGAGGGACGCGGTCCTGTGGTCTTGCCGGTCCGGCGACGCAGGGTGTGACGGCGGCGAGATCGAAATCGATGATATCGGTATACTCCCGTTCATCGTTGTCACCCTGGTAGAATAATCCGGCTTCCTGCGCGTATGCCGCTGTGATGTCGGCATGGAGATGGCGGTTGGTCAGGTGCAGGTACTCGATGGTCCTGTCATCGATTGGAAAATACCCCAAAGTTGCCCCGAATTCGGGTGTCATGTTAGCGATCGTGGCGCGGTCGGGAATGGAGAGTTGCGCAAGGCCGGGCCCAAAGAACTCGACAAACTTCTCCACCACCTTGTACCTGCGCAGACGTTCGGTGAGCGTCAGGACGATATCGGTGGCGGTGACCCCATCCCGCGGACGGCCGAGCAGACGGACGCCGATTACCTGAGGAATGGCCATAGAATACGGTTGGCCGAGCATCACCGCTTCCGCCTCTATGCCACCGACACCCCAGGCCATGACTCCGATGCCGTTGATCATCGGAGTATGAGAATCGAGGCCGACGACGGTATCGGGAAAGAGCAGGACTCCTCTATCGCCCTTTTCGGCGATAACCACCCTGCCGAGGTATTCCAGGTTGACCTGGTGGCAGATGCCGGAGTTCGGAGGGACCACCATGAAAGTGGAAAAGTTTTTCTGGGCCCATTTGAGCAGGGCATAGCGTTCGCCGTTTCGTTCGTATTCCTTGGCGACATTGTACTTCAGGCTGTCGGCAGTACCGTGATGATCGATCTGGACGCTGTGGTCGACAACCAGTTCCACCGGTACCTGCGGGTTGACCCGTCCGGGGTCGCCGCCGAGGTCGCGGACGGCATCCCGCATTGCGGCGAGATCGACGACTGCAGGCACTCCGGTGAAATCCTGCATCAGCACCCGTGCCGGGTGATACGGTATTTCCACGGGCGCGGTGTAGCTCGTTTGCCAGCCGGCGATGGCTCGCAGGTCGTGATCCCGGACGATGATCCCGTCATGCCGTCGCAACAGGTTTTCCACTAAAATCCTGATGCAGAAAGGCAGTCGCTCCAGGCGGCCGAGACCAATGTCGGCTATGTGCCTGAGAGAATAATACTGATACGATATTGCGTTGATCCTGAGTTCTCTGAGAAGGGAGGATGTGGCCATGGTAGCTCCGTCAGTGCTGTCAATTGATGGTTGAGGTCGTCGGGTACACATCAGAGATCCTGGGGCATGGAAAGACCATACTGCACCCCTGCGCGTCGTTCCGCTAGGTTTTACATTTTAGTCTACAGGAATTTTTACCGCAGGGCAGGGAAAAGAATGTGGTTGGGGAGAAATCTCCCGAGCAGACAAGGCCCGGCTGTTTTTTTGGTTGTGATGTCCGCTATCAGGCGGAGGTGAGAAATCGGGTCAAGATCAGAGGTGCGTCTTTGCCCGTTGTAGTGGCGCGATTCAGCTCATTATCGGGCAAAACGGCGACCAGCAGCATCAGCAGGGCAGCCATTCGAAACGCCTGCAGCCGTGGAGGAGATTTGGCAGGAAGACAGGGAAGCGGCTCAATCCATGCCCAGATACGCCTTTTGCACCAGGGAATTCATCTTCAGGTTGGCGGCAGTGTCACTGACCACTATTTCGCCGGTCTGCAACACGTAACCACGATGGGCGATGGAAAGAGCCATCAAAGCGTTTTGCTCAACCAGGAGTACGGTCTTTCCTTTATCGTTCAGCGTTTTGATAATGTCGAAAATCAACTCCACGAGCACCGGCGCAAGTCCCATTGACGGTTCGTCGAGCATCAGGATACTGGGGTCGAGCATCAAGCCGCGGGCGATGGCCAGCATTTGTTGCTCGCCACCTGACAGGGTGCCGCCATACTGGCTGATGCGCTCCTTCAATCTCGGAAAGAGGGAAAACCCATATTCCATGCGTGCCTCGATCGTCTGGCGATCGGTGACGGTAAAGGCACCCATTTCCAGGTTTTCCTTGACGGTCAGCTTCGGAAAGATGCCGCGGCCTTCCGGGACATGACCCAACCCGGCAAGGACGATGGCGTGGGGCTCCATCTTCGAAATATCGCTGCCATTCAACGTGACACTGCCGGAAGTCGGGTGCATCATCCCTGAAACAGTCCGCAGGGTGGTGCTCTTGCCCGCTCCGTTGGAGCCGATCAGCGTGACGATTTCACCCTCATTCACCTCGAGGCTGATACCTTTCAGGGCATGGATGTGACCATAATGGCTGTGGACGTTGTTGAGGGAAAGGAGGCTCATGTCAGTTTCTCCTCATGCTGTCCCGCGACCGCACCGCGTCCGAGATAGGCTTCGATGACCCTGGGGTTCGAACGGATTTCCGCGGGAGTCCCCTCGGCAATTTTCTCCCCGTAATCCATGACAAGGATATGCTCGGAGATGTTCATGACCACCCGCATGTCGTGTTCGATAAGGAGAATGGTGATGCCACGGTCGTCACGGATACTGCGGAACAATCTGGTGACGTCCTCGGTCTCCTGCGGATTCATGCCGGCTGCAGGTTCGTCGAGGAGGAGCAGCAGCGGGTCGGCGGCTAATGCCCTGGCGATTTCCAGCCGGCGCTGGGCTCCATAGGGGAGATTCTTTGCCAGTTCGTTGCCGATGCCTCTGAGACCAACGTAGTTCATCAACTCGACAGCCTTGTCTTCGGCTTTGGCCTCTTCATTCTTGAACCCTTTCAGGTGAAGCAGAGTGGCAATTGGTGACTGCCGGAGGTGGACATGCATCCCGACCAGGATATTCTCGACCACCGTCATTTCACCAAAGAGGCGGATGTTCTGAAAGGTCCGGCTCATGCCTCGGGCGGCGATCTGGTCGGGACGGAGCTTCAGCAGAGAACGGCCGTTGAAGTTGATTTCACCCCCATCCGGGGTGTAGATGCCGGTCAAGGTGTTGAAGAAGGTGGTCTTGCCAGCACCATTAGGCCCGATGATACTGACAATCTGGCCGGGCTCCAGTTTGAAGTTAATTTTGTTGACGGCTGTCAGTCCGCCGAAAACTTTTGTGATGTCAATAGTTTCAAGAAGCGCCATCTGAATCGTCGTCCTATTGTTCTGCCGCTGCCTGTTCCGAGGCGAGTTTGCGTTTTCGGCGTTTGGCAGGTATGAGACCGGCCGGGCGAAAGATCATCATCAGGATCAGGATCAGACCAAAGAGCAGGCGCTGATATTTGGCTGGATCAAGTTGGGTGGAGAGATCTCGCCAGGCAAAATTGATCAGCGGGATGACGGCGTCGCTCTGGCGGAGTTCGCTCAAGTACAGCGAGAAACCTTGCAGGATCTGAAGGTTCAGCAGAGTGACGGTAGCAGCGCCGAGGATGGCCCCGGGTATGCTGCCTGATCCGCCGAGAATTACCATCGAAAGCACGCCGATCGATTGCATGAAGGAGAATGATTCAGGGCTGATGAATGTCCGGCTCGCTGCAAGCAAAACACCCATAACGCCTGCGAAGGAGGCGCCGAGGGCGAAGGCTGCCAGTTTCATCCTGACCAGTGGGATGCCCATGGCGATTGCCGCGGTCTCGTCTTCGCGGACAGCAGTCCAGGCCCGGCCGATCTTGGAGTCATCCACCCTTCTGGTAACGAATATGATGACGATGATCACGGCAAGGGCAAGGAAATAAAACATCACGTTGTACATATCGGCTGTGCTCGCCCGGTGGCCGATCAATCCGCCGAAGAGATCGTTGAACCCCTCGACGAGGAATTCAGGCATGGTCGGACGCTGCACAGGTGTGAT
>CAYYWK010000357.1:1197-4047 GCA_964475345.1 uncultured Desulfobulbus sp. | reverse complement strand
GGGAAGAGCTCCCGGCGATGGCGGAGGAGAAACTCGAGGGCCGGGTCGTCGGCACAGACGATCAGGTCGAAGGTGACGTCATGGTACTTGCGGCGCAGGTGGGCATAGAGAATCTCGTCCGCAACCTCGGCCCTTTGGCGACGGGAATCGAGATGCTCGACAAACAGGCCGGCCCGGTTCTTTTCGCCTGTTCCTGCGCTAAAACCGGCGATGATGCCGTCTGACCAGCTGTCGCCCGGATGGTAGGAGCCCAGCAGCAGGATCCGGTGGCCTCCCTCGCGGGCTGCGGCATCGCTGCCGCCGCAAGCGACAAGCGCCGCCGCCAGGAACAGGCCCGCCAGAAACGCGGCCATGGCCCGTTTCACCGAGACCTCCTGCACCAGGATCTGTCTCTTGTCGCCGACCATGCCCGCCGCCTCTGTGATCAGGTCTGTTCCTTGCCCAGATCGGCAAACTGCCGCCGGTCGGTGCCGGCGATGTGCTCACAGAGCCAGCGCCTGACAAAATCCACCATCTCCACTCCCAGGGCGATTTCGCCGTGGAGGTACCTCCGCTCGAAGGCGTTCATCTTCTTGATGAAGCTGTAGTGGAGCTGGCGGTGCCTGGCGAAATCGGGATGCTCCTGGAGCAGCATCTCCTCCATCGCGAAGTGTTCCCCGGCGTAGCTCATCAGGTCCTCGAGCAGTTTCGCCTGCACCTCGCGGCCGCCCCCTTTCATGAGCTCGGTGTAGAAATCCGCCAGCAGGCTGAAAAGGCGGCGATGCTGGTCGTCGATCTCTTCCCGCTGCACTTCCAGGTCCTGTGTCCAGACAATCGATATCATATCCGTGTGCATGGTGATCCTCGCTGCGGAACGCCGGGCGCAGTCACCCCCGGACATCGGGGAGAAGGCTGACCGGCCGAAGCGGCACTCAGGGTTCTTCCGCCAGTTCCCTGACGGCGGCGATGAATGCGGTGTTGTCGAACGGTTTGGCAAATGTCCGCCGCGCGCCGAGACGGGCGGCGGAGTCGAGATAGATGCCGGGTGTCGCACGGCCGCCGCCGGACATCGCGATGATCCTGACCTCAGGGTACTCCTTCCTGAGCTGGATGATGGTCTCGATGCCCTCCTGATCCGGCATGATCAGGTCGGTCAGGACCACAAACTCCGGGTTCTTGCGGAACAGCTTGACCCCTTCCTTGCCGTTGGCGCATGCCACTACGGCAAAACCGTTCCGGCTCAGCAGTTTGAACAGCATGCCGCGGAAGCCTTCGTCATCGTCAATGAGCAGAATCTCGCGCATCTTCCTGTACCCTCTCCATGTATGCAGAATTCCCGCCGTCCAGCACCGCGCGGACGATCCGGGCCAATTCGCCCTTCAGCACCGGCTTGTAGACAAGCGCCCTGATCCCGATGTCCCTGGCCTTCTCTTCCGAAAGCACCGAGCTGTAGCCGGTGCAGACGATGATCGGCATGGAGGGGCGAAGCTGCAGCATCTGCCGCGACATCTCCGAGCCGTTCATCTCCGGCATGGTCTGGTCGGTCAGAACCAGATCGAAACGACCGGGGTCCCCCCGGAACTCCTCCAGGGCCTGCCGGCTGCCCCGGGCGACCGTCACCCTGTAACCCAGCCGGCCAAGCACTTCCTGACCCATTTCCAGAAGCATTTCCTCGTCATCGACCAGCAGGATGCGCTCGCTGCCGGTGGGCAGGACCTCCTGCCGTCCTTCCTCGGGCAGCTGCTGCTCCACCGCCGGCAGATAGACATGGAAGACGGCCCCCCCCTCCGGCCTATCGCCCAGGCTGATGAAGCCGCCGTGATTGCGGACGATGCCATGGACCACCGCCAGCCCCATGCCGGTCCCCTTGCCGACCTCCTTGGTGGTGAAGAAGGGATCGAAGATCTTGTCGCGGATCTCTGCCGGGATGCCGGGACCGGTGTCGCTGACCGTGATCCGGAAATAGCGGCCGGCTGCCAGTTCAGGCTGATGGGCGACCTCGGCGGCCGAAAGGTCGGTGACGCAGAGCGAGATCGCAAGCGTCCCGCCGCTCTCTTCCATCGCATGGAAGGCGTTGGTGCAGAGATTCATCAGGATCTGGTGGATCTGGGTCGGATCGGCGTAGACGCACAGATCGGACCGCTTCAATTCGAGGTGGATGCCGATCGAGGAGGGCAGGGACGGGCGGAGCATCTTCTCCACCTCGAGGATCACGGTCCCCGGCTGCAGGTAGTTGAACTCGCTTTCGGTGTTCTGCCGGCTGAAGGCGAGAATCCGCCTGACCAGGTTCCTGGCCCGCCGACCGGCCTTCAGCACTTCGCGCATATGCCTCGCCGAGTCCGACTGGTGGCCGGCATCCTCAAGCGCCATTTCCGTGTAGCCGATGATCGCGCCGAGGATGTTGTTGAAGTCGTGGGCGATGCCGCCGGCCAGGGTGCCGATCGCCTCCATCTTGAACGACTGCTGGAGCCGGTTTTCCAGCTGGCGCGTGTCGGCGTCGGCCTGCAGGCGCTTCGAGATGTCGACGAAGGTGACGACCCAGCCCCGCACCTCCTGGTTGCGGTAGATCGGATGGGACCAGTACTCCACCGGGAACATGGTGCCGTCGGCCCGCCAGAACACCTCGCCGTCGCGGTGCACGCTCTGCCCGCTTTCGACGACCTTCTCAAGCGGGCAGGATGTTTCCGGGTAGGGAGTGCCGTCGGAATAACTGTGGTGGATGAGGGTGTGCATCTTCATCCCGACCAGTTGGTCAGCCCGCAGATAACCGAGCATCCGCACACAGGCGGGATTGGCGAAGGTGCAGCGCCCCTCGAGATCGCAGCCGTAGATCCCTTCCACCGTGTGGTCGAGCAGCAGCCGGAAATCCTC
>CAYYWK010000357.1:0-1097 GCA_964475345.1 uncultured Desulfobulbus sp. | reverse complement strand
CCGTCGGTCGCGGAATCCATGAAATTCTTCAACCTCTGCTGTGACCGGCAGGCGCGGGCAGTGGCCAGCGCCACCTGGCGCTTGAGCAGCCGGTAGCCGCCAATCCCGGCAATCAGCAGCAGCGGGACCAGCGCCACCGCCAATGCATGCACGACCTCACTGGTGAAAGCAGTGGCGGCATCGGCCGCATTGACCAGACCGGCACTGAACACCACGACACAGGCGGCAGCGGCACAGTATGCGGCGTAAATCAGCGGCAGGAAGAGCGTCTTCCCGGCAGCGTCGACCGACTCCCTCCCTTGCACCCGGCACCTCATACTGTTCTCAAGGCCCCGCCGCCGAGCAGGCGGTCCATGACCTCCACCAGCTCGTCGACCCGCGGTTTGGTGAGGAAGGCGTCGGCCCCGACCTCGCGGCACTTGAAGGCCATCTGCTCGTTGATCAGCGAACTGAAGAGCACCACCGGTACCTGTTCGAGCTTGAGATCCTGCTTGATCGTGCGGCACAGGGCCAGGCCGTCCATCTTCGGCATCTCGATGTCGGTGACGACGAGAGACGGCAGGCCGCTGGCCTCGCCCTCCTGCTGGCGTGCGGCATCGACCAGACCACGGATATGGTCGCAGGCGTCCTGGCCGTTCTCAAACACTCTCAGCCTGGTGAATCCGAGTTTCTTGAGCCGGGAGGCGACGGTGTTGCGGATGAAGGCCGAATCCTCGGCAAAGACCACTTCCCTCTCGCAGCGACGGGTCTCAGGCATCTCGTCCAGCTGACGGTACGAGACGCTGGTCTCGGGATTGATTCCGGAGATGATGTACTCGAAGTCGATCAGCAGGATATCGTTGCCGTCGATATGGATCGAGCCGGTGCAAACCGAGGTGTATCGGTCGAGCAGGGCCCCCATCGGCGAGATTGCCTGCCAGCTGACGCGATGTATGCGGTTGACCCCGTCGGTGAGGAACCCGTTCTTGACCCCGTTGAACTCGGTGACCAGGACGATCGGGTTCTCCACCTGTTCCCGGCTCTGGCGCAGGAAGGCGTTGAGGTCGATCAGCGGGATGGTCTGCCCCTGCCACAGCAGAGTTCCGAGAAAGGCCGGG
>CAYYWK010000356.1:0-4050 GCA_964475345.1 uncultured Desulfobulbus sp. | reverse complement strand
CCGCGGCACCATCGCTGTGGATGAGCATATGCAGACAAGCGATCCCGATATCTATGCCGGAGGCGACTGCATAGAGGTGCGCAACCTGGTCAGCGGTGAGAACACGCTGATGGCCCTCGGCTCGCTTGCCAATCGCGAGGGTAGAATCATCGCCACCAATATCCACGGCGGCCAGAGCCATTTCAAGGGAACGGTGGGCACGTTCTGCATCAAGGTTTTCGATCTCGGCGTCGGCAAGGCCGGGCTGACGATCCGCCAGGCCAAAGAGACCGGCTATGACCCGGTTTACGCGGTGGTCTCCCAGGCGGATCACGCCCATTTCTATCCCAACGCCGAGACGCTCTTCATCCAGCTGATCGCCGACCGCAGGTCCCGCAAGATTCTCGGAGTGGAGGCGGCCGGTCGCAACGGCGAGGCGGTCAAGGCCCGGGTGGACACGATCGCGGTGCTGCTGCAGCACGGGGTCGACGTCGACGAGGTCTGCTGCCTCGAGACCAGCTACGCCCCGCCGTTTGCCTCGGCGATGGATGTCATCAACAATGCCGGCAACGCCCTCGACAATATTCTGGCAGGGGCCAACCTGCCGGTCGATGCCGGCGACTTCCTGAACCTTTTCGCCAGCAGCGCGGTGCGGGTCATCGACATCCGCGGCGAACGCGAGGCCGAGCCGTTCATCGCCAAGTACGGCGAGCGCTGGCTGAACCTCCCCCAGGACAAGCTGAGGCGGCGCTGGCAGGAGGTCCCGAAGGACGAGACCTTCTACCTGCTCTGCGATACCGGCCCACGGTCCTACGAGGCTCAGGTCTTCCTGCGTTCGCGGGGGCTTTTCAATACCCGCAACATCCAGGGCGGCTTCGCGATGGTCCGGGCCATCGACCCGGATTTTATCTGATGCCAATGGGAGTGTAGCGGGTGTTCTGTGAAATGCCGGCTTGCTGTCCTCCCTGTGGATGGTGCCACCTTTTTCCCTCCCTTTGAAACATATCCGGGTTGCGTGCAGATGCAGATAGATGACATGAAAGTAAATCCTTTCGACCGGCAACGGCTTGCTGGAGACATCCTCCGGGAATGGCAGAGCCTGCTGGATATGACGGCGGAAATTCTCGGCGTGCCGGCGGGCTTGATCACCCGCCTTGACGGCAACGAGATAGAGATCTTTCTCTCAAGCACAACCACGGGCAACCCGTATCAGGCTGAATACGTCACGCAGTATCCTGATTCAGGATGGTACTGCGAGCGCACCCTGAAGAGCAGGCAGCTGAACCGTATTCCGAACGCGCTGCTGGAGGCTGACTGGAAGGACAATCCTGCCGCGGTCTCCATGCAGATGATCTCCTATATAGGCCTGCCGATCGAGCGCCCCGACGGTGGCGAGTTCGGGACCGTCTGTTTTCTCGACAACAAGGAAAACGCCCACAACGATCTGCATATCAAGCTGCTCCACCAGGTAAAGCGGATGATCGAGCTGTCGCTGAAAATTGTCTTTGACAAGGCGGAGCTGGACCGGCGGGACAGTCTGCTCGACGACCTCAGCAGGATCTATCCGATCTGCAGCTATTGCAAGAAAGTTCGCGAGGAATCGGGGAACTGGGTGTCGGTCGAGAAATACCTCAAGGATATCACCGGGGCCTTGCCTACCCACGGGATCTGCCCGCAGTGCTACCAGGAAGAGATCAAAAAACTGTAGGGAAACGGTGAAGAGTGGCAGAGGAGTTGAGGTGTTGGGAAAATATGTTAAAATATCTCAATTCTAAGCTGTTGCCTCTCATTTCTCCGGCGCAGATCTCTCTCGCACTCGTTCACGGGGTATCTGGTCCAGAGTCGGGTAATATGTATACAGAACGCACCTGAACTGGATATCAACTACCCAGCCGATGTGGCTCCGCATCCTTCCCGCCCCTTGCCGCTTGTCTCAGTAATAATTTGATATCATAAGAATATTTCGATTTCTTGGTGTTTCTGTCAAAGTGGTAAAGATTTTGCTTAAATTCCTGGGAAATCCTGCCAGCTTCAGCAAGTCGCCATGGCCGTCCCTGATTGCGACAACGTCATGCTGGCCGGGATCAAGGCGCTGCCAGGCCGGACGGGCACTGGCGGGAAAGGTGTGTGGAACCATGTACTGGTGAGGTCAAATGATGACTGCGACAATGAAAGTAGCAACTCTGGTGTTCGTCGGGCTCGTAGGTATGGCAACGTATTCTCCTGCTGCCGATTACGGCAGCATGACAACCGAGGAACTGAGCCGCCTTCGGGGAACCCTGCAGACGGCCACCCAGGAGGAGCGGGATGCCTTTCGCAGCGAATGGCTGGAACGGGTCGAGTCGATGACAGTCGCTGAACGGCAGGCGTACGGAAGCGTGGGCAACGGTTCAGGGAATGGCAGGGGCAACGCTGCGGGACCGGGCAATGCCAGCGGAAGCGGGACTGCGGACTGCGATGGCACGGCAAAAGGTCCCGGCAACGGCGATGGCTCCGGCGGCGCAAGCGGTGGCGGAAAAGGGAATGGTCCTGGCGGCGGCCGGGGCAATGGTCCTGGCCGCAGCTAAACGCCGGGAGTATCCTCTTTCTTATGCCGCCGCTCTGGCCCTGCCGTTGGCGCCTTTGCCGTTCCCGTTGCCCCACTTGCTGCGGCGGGGCGGCGGGGCGATTTCCTTCCTGGTGAAGGAACAGGCCCGGTAGCCGAGGATCTCCTCGATCTTCTCGGTCAGGTCGCGGCAGGGCATGATCGTCATGTCCTTGACCACCTCGATGTCGACCTCCCCCTTCTGGGCGAAATGCAGGGTCAGGATCACCGGGCAGGGACCGTGGAACTGCAGCAGGGCTTTCTTCAGCGCTTCCAGTTTCTGGCGGCTGAGTTTTTCAGGCTCGAGGCGCACCCGCATCGTGTCGGTATATTTCTCCCGTGCCGCTGGCAGTGTGTCGACGACCTCGGCGATGATCTTGATCCCCCGTTCCTCCTTCTGGATCGTGCCGAGAATGATCACCGGGTCGAATGTCTCCAGCGTCTCGGCGCAGGCCTTGTATGTTTCCGGGAAGACCACGACCTCGATGGTGCTGAAGACATCCTCGACGGTCAGGAAGGCCATCGGGTCGCCTTTTTTGCTCTTGTGGCGCTTGAAGGTACGGATCAGGCCGCCGATCCGCACCGACTGGCCGTCGCCTAACTCGGCCAGGCCGTGGATGTCGCTGTCGACGACGGTCCGGATCTCCGCCAGCGAGTCGTCCAGCGGGTGGCCGGTGATGTAGAAGCCGACGGTCTCCTTCTCGAAGGACAGCCGCTTCTGCTCGTTCCACTCCGGGATATCCGGCAGCATGATATCGCTGAGTTCCCGATTGTCGGGAGCAGCCGCGGCAGGCCCGCCAAACAGCGACAGCTGGCCGCTCTGCTGGTCTCGCTGGACCGCCTTGGCCTGTTCCAGGGCCTTGTCGAGGACCGCCATCAGCTGCGCGCGGCGATGCCCCAGCGAGTCGAAGGAGCCGGATTTGATCAGGCTCTCGATCACCCGCGAGTTGACCCGGCGATCGACCCGGTTGCAGAAGTTGGACAACGAGGTGTATCTGCCGTTTTTCACCCGCTCCTCGATGATCGACTCCAGCGCCGACTCGCCGACATTCTTGACCGCCGCCAGGCCGAAACGGATGCGGTCGTTGATGACCGTGAAACCGATGCCGCTTTCGTTGATGTCCGGCGGCAGGACCTCGATGTCGTGTTCCTTGCAGTCCTTGATGTAGAGCACCACCTTGTCGGTGTTGGCCATGTCGCAGGAGAGCAGGGCCGCCATGAACTGGGCCGGGTAGTGGGCCTTGAGGTAGGCGGTCTGGTAGAGGATCAGCGCGTAGGCCGCCGAATGCGATTTGTTGAATCCGTAGCCGGCGAACTTGGCCATCAGGTCGAAAACGAAGGCGGCCTTGTCTTCCGGGATCTTGTTAGCCCTTGCCCCGGCCATGAATTTGGCCTTCTCGGCCTCCATGACCTCGAGGATCTTCTTGCCCATTGCCCGGCGCAGGGTGTCGGCGTCGCCCAGGGTATAGTTCGCCAGGATGTTGGCG
>CAYYWK010000355.1:0-4052 GCA_964475345.1 uncultured Desulfobulbus sp. | reverse complement strand
CGGGAGACGACCCGGGTATGGTCAGGGTGCAGGGAGAAGGTCAGGAATACTTCGTCGGCATGGTATTCCGGGGGTCTATATTCATGGCGGTAACGGGCCTGGTGCTGGTCGATGTTCATATGCAGTCCTTACTGTGGAAAATGACACATTGCCTGTATCAACTTAGAATTAAATGGAAAAATATAATTTTTCGTCAATGCTTGAGCGACATTGAAGGTTGACAGGGGTCGATCTTTCAGTATATTCAGAGGGGTTTTATACAGGGCCCCACCAGTGAACGCACTTTCAATATATGACTTTTTCCCAGAAGAGAAACACCTGATGATCACGATCAACGAACATTATCTGAAACTGCAGGCATCGTACCTGTTCTCCGACATCGCCCGCAGAGTTGCAGCATTCCAGGAGTCCAATCCCGAGGTCGAGGTGATCAAGCTCGGCATCGGCGATGTCACCAGGCCGTTGCCGAGGGCGTGCATTGAGGCCATGCACAAGGCCGTGGACGAGATGGGGGAAGAGCCGACCTTTCGCGGTTACGGTCCCGAACAGGGCTACGCCTTCCTTCGCGAAGCCATCGCCGCAAACGACTTCCAGGCCCGCGGGGCAGACATCGAGGCCGACGAGATCTTCGTCTCCGACGGGGCGAAATGCGATACCGGCAACATCCAGGAGCTGTTCAGCAGGGATATCAGGGTAGCCATCCCCGATCCGGTCTACCCGGTCTACCTCGACACCAACGTCATGGCAGGCCGGACCGGCGATTACGCGGACGGCCGCTACCAGGGCATCGTCTATCTCGATTCGACCCGGGGCAACAACTTCGTGCCCTCCCTCCCCGCCGAGCCGGTTGACCTGATATATCTGTGCTTTCCGAACAACCCGACCGGCTCCACGATCAGCAGGGACGAACTCAAGACCTGGGTCGACTATGCCAGGGACAACAAAGCGCTGATCCTGTTCGACGCCGCCTACGAGATCTTCATCAGGGATCAGAGCCTGCCGCATTCCATCTATGAAATCGAGGGTGCCAGGGAAGTGGCCATAGAGTTCCGCAGCTACAGCAAGAGCGCCGGTTTCACGGGAACCCGCTGCGCCTATGCGGTGGTGCCGAAGGAGTGCGTCGCCTACGACGGCAAGGGGGGCCGACAGCTGCTGCATCCTTTGTGGAACCGACGCCACTGCACGAAATTCAACGGTGTTTCCTATCCCGTCCAGCGGGCGGCCGAAGCGGTCTACAGCGAGCATGGCAAGATACAGACCAGGGATCTGGCCGATTACTATCTGCGGAATGCGGCAATTGTCCGCCGGGAAATGCAGGGACTGGGATTTTCCCTGGTGGGCGGCGAGAACGCCCCGTATGTCTGGATCGATGGCGGCCGCGATTCCTGGGAATTTTTCGATATGCTGCTCAACAGGGCCGGTGTGGTCTGTACTCCCGGCGCCGGTTTCGGGCGCTGTGGCAATGGCTATATCCGCATTTCCGCCTTCAACAGCCTTGAGAACGTCGAGAAGGCGATGCAGCGCATTCGCAAGGCTTTGGCGTAATATTACCGATTGGCTTGACCGGACCGGCGTGAGGTGCTCGCCGATCCGGTGTCAGTCCCTTGCTATCATCAGCGCCGGCTCGAAATGGATTTCCTCCCTTCTGCCCTTCATTTCCGAGACGGTGACCGGCATCCGCTCCTCAAGCCAGCAGAGCACTTCCTTCACCAGCCGTTCTGGGGCTGAGGCCCCGGCGGTGATGCCGATCCGGTATTTTCCCGTAAACCAATCCTCGTGCAGGTCACTGCTGTCGTCTATCAGGTAGCCCGGCGTACCGTGCCGCTCGCTCACTTCCCGCAGGCGGTTCGAATTCGAACTGTTTTTTGAGCCGACCACCAGGATCAGGTCTGTCTGTTCGGCCAGTTTTCTGACGGCATCCTGGCGGTTCTGAGTGGCAAAGCAGATATTCGAGGCAGGTCCGCGGATTCCCGGAAACCGGTTCCGGAGAATGGCAACGATGCCGGCGATATCGTCCTTGCTCAGGGTGGTCTGCGTGACGAAGGCCACCCGCCCGGCGTCGCTGACCATGCATTCACGAGCCTCGATTTCCGAGGCGATGACATGAACCCGCCCGGCGACCCTTCCCGCCGCCCCTTCCACTTCCGGATGGCCATGGTGACCGATGATCACCACGTCATACCCTTCGGCGTGATATTTCTCTACCATGCGGTGGACGCTGGCCACCAGCGGGCAGGTGGCGTCGACGGTTCGCAGCCCGAGCTCTCTGGCCGCCTCCTCTGTTAATCGCGATACACCGTGTGCGCTGAAGATACAGATTCCCCCGCCTGGAATGTCGGCGAGATTCTCGACAAATATCGCCCCCAGTTGCTCGAGCTCGTTGAGGACATGCCGGTTGTGGACTATCTCGTGCAGGACATATACCGGCAGCCCGTACGTTTTCAGGGTGAGTCTGACGGTTTCGATGGCCCGTTCGACCCCGGCACAGAAACCACGGGGCTGGGCGAGGATGATCTGCCGATGCTGTGCGCTATCCATGATCGTTTCGTTGTGAGGGTTGAACAGTGGACTTGCTGAGAGTTCAGCTTACAGGTTCGGTACGATGAGGACCGGCACGCTGGAGAGCCGTGCCACCCTTCGGGCGGATGAGCCCATGACCTTGCTTCCCATGACCTTCTTTGATGACTGCCCCATGACGATCAGGTCGGCGTGGTATCTTTCAGCGGCCTTCAGGATCTCTTCGCTTGGCCGGCCGGAAACGACCACGATGTCCTGCAGGGGCAGCTGCTCTATGCCGGCGCCATCGCATTCCTCCTCGGAAAAACGCCGCACCCTTTCCTGCATATGGGCGACGATATTCTTCATGCCATCCTTCTGGATCTCGTCGATGGCGGTTTCAGGCATGTAGGCGGATATGACCGCCCTGGCAGTTTCGGTCAGAGGCTCGACCACGTGCAGCATGAAGACTTTCGCATGGTGCACGTTGGCAAGGGCGATGGCCTGCCTGAACACCGGGCGGGTATGTCTGCCAAGGTCGGTTGCATAAAGAATGGTCGTGATATCAGGCAATGTTTTCATCCCGGGGACTCCCTTTACTAGAATTTGCGGAATTGCACAGGCCTGGCTCAGGAACTGGAGGCTATCACAAACGATTGTATGCCTGTTCAGCACAATGACCTTATCCCTGCCGAACTTTCCCGCTGAGGAGCTGCGCATCCATTTTTTCGAGCGCATAACTGCGGATTATTTATAATCTCGTTTCTCCAGTCCGTACTTCCGCATCTTGTCATACAGGGTCTTGCGGGGAATCGCCAGGGCCTCCATGACATCCTTGATGCTGCCGTTGCTGGCCACCAGCGCCTGCTCTATCAGACTGCGCTCGAAGCAGTCCACCTGCTGAGGCAGGCTCCGTTTCTGCCCGATCTCGATACCGGAAAGCAGTCTTTCCAGAGACCAGTCGTACTGGCTGCCAAGGAGCACGTACCGTTCTGTAAGGTTGCGCAGTTCCCGAACATTGCCCGGCCAGGAATGCGTCATCAGCGCATTCATCTGGGAACTGCCTGGCAACGGCACCTCCTGCTGATAGCGATGCCCGGCGACCAGGAGAAAATGATGGAACAGCAGCGGGATATCCTCACGACGTTCCCTGAGCGGGGGAATTTCCAGGCAGACCACGTTCAGGCGGTAGTACAGGTCCTTGCGGAAATCTCCGGTTTCGGCAAGCTGCCTGAGGTCAACCTTCGAGGCGGCGACGATCCGCAGATCCAGCTCAATCAGCTCGTTTGACCCGAGACGTTCCAGGGATCTTTCCTGCAGGACCCTGAGGAGGTGTATCTGTATCCTGAGCGGCATCGATTCGATCTCGTCCAGCAGCAGGGTGCCGCCGTTGGCATGTTCGAATTTGCCGATCCGTTGGGTTCTGGCATCGGTAAAGGCGCCGGCTTCATTACCGAACAACTCGCTTTCGATCATCGTCTCGGATACCGCTCCGCAGTTGACGGCCACGAAGTTTCTGGTGCGGCGCTTGCTGTGTTCGTGCAGTGACCTTGCAA
>CAYYWK010000354.1:2831-4064 GCA_964475345.1 uncultured Desulfobulbus sp. | reverse complement strand
ATCTTCCTCGGCGCACCATACGTCGAAAGGCTGGCCGGCAACATCAGGATGGCGGCGGCGCTCGCCACCATCACCCCGGCGGTGGTGGGCGTCATCCTCAATCTCGGCGTCTGGTTCGGCGGCCATGTGCTGTTCCCTTCCGGAGGCTTTGCCTGGTTTCCGGCGATCCTGGCGATCGCCGCCTTCTGCCTGCTGCAGTTCACCAGGGTCGGTATCATTCCGGTCATCGCCGGCAGCGGCGCGCTCGGCCTCGCCTGGCACCTGCTCGGCCTATAACGCAAATACCCGTTTACATTCAAGGAGACACCACATGACGACATCCATCACCGTCGCCCAGCTGCAAGAGGAACTGGCCACGAAGAAAAATATCCGCCTGCTCGACGTCCGCCGCCGGTCCGATTACGACCAGTCCCCCGAGACCATTGCCGGTGCTCCGTGGCAGGACCCGGAACAAGTCGCGGAGTGGGCCGGCACCCTCCCCCCCGACAGTGAGCTGGTCGTCTACTGCGTACGGGGCGGATCGGTCAGCCAGTCTGTGGCCAGAACCCTGCAGGAGCGGCATCCCGGCGTCAGGTTCCTCGAAGGCGGCCTGGCCGGCTGGCGGGAGGCTGTGAAACCAGGCGGCTCCTGAGAGGACGGCCTGGGGTTCGCCTTCCGGTTACACCCCGGCTCAGATGTGCGGCACCCCAGGCCCCCCTCTCCACGGGCGGCAAAAACAGGTGGGGACGGATCGTTCCGCTTTTTTCAGGCCCTGCTAGGCAAGCGGCCGCTTGCGTCCTATAGTCTCTTCAAAAGGCACCGACAGCCTCCATGCGCCTACCCCGGCCGCCCTCCTGTCCGGCTCCCCCTGCCCCCGAAATGAGGAGAACGCCCATGCCACCCATACCAGTCCTCCTGCTCGCCAGCCTGCTCCTGGCATCGCCGCTGCCGGCCAGCGCCCAGGTCAATGTCCATATCGACTTATCGACTCCGCCGCCGATCGTTTTCGACAGACCGCCGGAGCTGATCGTCATCCCCGAGACCTATGTCTATGCCGTCCCGGGAGCGTCCGTCGAGATCTTCTTTTTCGATGGTTGGTGGTGGCGGAGCTGGGAGCGCCGCTGGTACCGCTCGCGCAGCTATGGCGGCGGCTGGGTTCACTACGGCTCCGTCCCGGTCTTCTACCGCGACATTCCCCGGGAATGGCGGAAATTCTATCGGGATCGGCGCTGGCGCGACAGTTCCTGGAATTCC
>CAYYWK010000354.1:0-2821 GCA_964475345.1 uncultured Desulfobulbus sp. | reverse complement strand
GTCGAACGCAACTGGCAGAACTGGGAACAGCGCAGCTACTGGGAAAAACAGCGCCACTGGGACATCCGCAAGGAGTATCGGCAACCTCAGCCGCGCAACATGCGCTACGAACGCCACGATTACCACGGGCCGCCACCGCACCCCCTGGACAGCGGAAAGAAAAAGCAGCCGAAGAACGTCAAGGAACAGCGCAAATACAAGATGTATGACTGATATGGGAAGCAGGCGGGGCACGCCTTTGACGATTCAAGGGTGAACTGGCCCAGCCTGCTTTTTCTGGAGAGGGGCGTCCGCCGGGGGTAAAGGGCGGCTTCGCCGACCGCCAGCGTATCACCTGCTGCGGGCTCTACGGATGCGCGCCAAGTCCCGCCCGGTCCACCAGGGTCTTGATGCGTTGGGCCCAGTACCCGAAGGCCTCCTCGGAAGAGCCCCACCGCGTGAACCGCTCGCCGAAACCCGCCTGCCTCTCGTCCTGGGCCACGGCCACGACATCGTTTGTCTGGGAATCCAGGGCCATGAACTCGGCGCTGGTGGCTCCGGAGCCGCTCCAGCCTCCCCCCGCGCCCTTGCGGACGGCGCTGACGGTGAGCCCGACCGGGGTCACCAGACTCACGGCGCTGAGACCGGGATGACTCTGCCGGATATCGGTGATCGCCGCCCGCAGCCGCAGGACGTCAGGTCCCGGCTGGTCGACGATGGCATAGGAGCCGCCGAGGATGTCGATCATCTTCCTGTTGAAGGCATCGGCAAGCTCCTTCATCTCCCGGGAATCGATGCCCTTATGCTCGGAATCCTCGGCAAAATAGAAGACGACGCTGTCCAGCATGATCCTGTGGTAGCGGCTGAAATCAGTGCCCGGCTTGAACCAGCGCATTCTGGCCCCGCCTTCCGGCCCGGGAGCGAGGAACTGGTAGTATCCCTGCAGGAACCCATGCGCACCGGCCTGTTGTGCAGGCCCGTGCTGGCGGGGGCCGGGGGAGGCGCAGGAGACGACGAGACACGCCAGTCCGATGCCGATTGCCGCTGCCATACTCTTTCTCGTTGCCATGATTGCGAACCTCCCTGTGCACACTGGTGGTGATGAACGCAGCCCCGGCCAGGGCCGCATCCCGTTCTCCGCAAGCGCCCCCGAGCCGGGAGGTCGCTTGCATGCCCAAGGAAAAGCATACCTGCCTGCCTTGCGCAAAGCAAGGCGACGGGCAGAAATGGCGAAAAAGTGCGCGACAGCAGCGCTGCCGGTCGTCCCCTGTCTGCCAGGGCTCTTCCTGCGCGGGAAACCTTTCTGGAATAGATTGAAATATCGGATTATTTCAATCTATTCAGGACATCGACCAGCTCGCGGATATGGCGGATGGTGTGATCGGGGGCAGGCACCGGCTGCCGGACCTGCTCCCCGGAGTTGAGCCACACGGAGGTGATCCCGGCATTGCTGGCGCCCCTGATATCCGATTCGAGGCTGTCGCCCACGTGGATGGCCTCGGCAGGCTCGCAGCACGCCTTGTCGCAGGCCATCCGGAAAATCAAGGGGTGCGGCTTCTCGTGCGGGAGCGCCCCGCCGAGGAGGATGTGGTCCACATGCCGGTCCATTTCCACCCTGGCGACCTTCGGCTCCTGGGAGAACAGCGGGCCGTTGCTGACCACCACCAGCGTGTAGCTGGTTCTCAGGTCGCGCAGCATCTCCGCCACCCCGGGAAAGAAGGCGAAATGCCTGATCCTGAGGTCCATGAACAGCTGGGCGAAAGCGGCTGGATCAAGAATGGCGCGGTTGTCGCCGACGATCTCCGCGGCGGTCTTTTCCAGCAGTCTCGCGCGGAAGGCGATTTCCGGCTCGCCGGGAATTTTCTGCCAGCCGTCACGATGGCGGTACTCCCCGTAGATCACCCGCAGGTATTTCCGGCTCACTGCGGCGGCGGCTTCGTGGTCGAGCAGCCTGGCCAGCTGTTCCTGAAAATCGCGGACGGCCAGCTGATCGGCCCGCTCCGTGTCGCAGAGGGTGTGATCCATATCGAGAAAGACGGCACGGATGTTCACGGCGTTCCTCACACTGCAGGGTTTGATGATTTCCGCAATCCGGCGGACAGCAGCCGACGGGAAGGCAATGCCTTGCAAGCCGCCCCGTCGGATCGGCCTCCGGCGCATTGCAGTTGGCTCTTCAGCGGAAATGGTGGTACATGTATGCTGTCAAGGCGCAGGCTGCGTGCTCCCGCCAGCCTGCACGCCACCATAGCAGATTGCCGCGGCAAAGAGGTACGCGAAAAATGGTGCGTTTGAAAAATCCCCGATCAGCCGCATGGCATCCCCGGAGGATGCCGGCAGGCGAATACAGGGCAAGGTGAACCGTCATGGCGCTTTCCGTCGTCGATCTCTACAAACATGTGCTGCCGAAGACCAACTGCCGGCAATGCGGTTTCCCGACCTGTCTCGCCTTCGCTGCCAAGGTCGTTTCCGAACGGCAGCCGCTTGCCGACTGCCCGCACATCGCTGCTGATCTGCTGGCGCGTTGCCAGCAGGAGCTGGCCGAGCAGTACGCCGCCGGGAAATGGCTGAAACGCGATCTCGCCGAGGACGCCCTGCAGTGGGCGAGGAGCAGGGCCGCATCGCTTGCCGTCGAAGATCTTCCGGAGCGGGTCGGCGGGGAACTGATCGAGTGCGGCGGGCAAACCGTCCTCAGGCTGCCGTATTTCACGGGCTTCCTGCACATCCGCGGCGGGGTCGTCCGCTCCCCGGACGGCGGCGAGCCTTCCCGCTACGAACAGGTCTTCATCCTCAACCACCTCGCCCAGGGCGGTAGCAGCCGGCCCAGCGGCGTCTGGAAGGGGTT
>CAYYWK010000353.1:0-4073 GCA_964475345.1 uncultured Desulfobulbus sp. | reverse complement strand
CACCTGCAGCTGTTTTGAGCAAATGCACCAAATCAGGGCGATGGCTGGCGGTTACGGAGAGGTGACGGTATTTTCCGGTCTTTCTCCTGCGTAAAAAAAGGTGCCAATTACCGGCTGTGCTGGGTAATTCTTACCCAGTGTGTTTGATGGGAATGTGCTGCGCGGCTTGTACCGATTGATACTGTCTCGGCGGAAATGGAGTATCTACCTGCCTGTTCGGACCGGCATGCTTTTTTGGTCGGCAACCGGCAGCGTTTTGCTCAAGTTACTGCCACCGCCTGTGAAGAGAGTGGAAAATGCTGACAGGGAGTATCCGGCGTAACACATGAGAAGGAGCACCATGAAGAGCGTTCGTTCAGGAAGTCTGCGCTGTGGGTCTCGAAAGAGGCCTTCAAAATTCTCGATTCTCAGCTCTCATGCCTACTCTGTTCCCGGATCAGATCCTGATCTTGAATTTCCTGATGAAAAAGTCGACGCAAATTCCTATGCCGAAAGCCCATCCCATGTTCGGCACGACAAGCGCGATACCGGCGATCAACAGTGCGATAAAATATTCTTCGTTGGTCTTGAGGCTTCTCATCAGAGGGCATAGTTCCAGGCCGGCGAATACCAGCAGCACCCCGAGTACCGACTGAGGGATGATGGAGAGCAGGGAGAACCCCAGTTGTCCGAGAACGAGCGCAACGAGAACAAAGAAGATGCCGATCATTATGGGTGCCCCGCCGGTCCGTGCCCCGAATCGGTAATGCGCCGCCAGGCCACCGGTTCCATGACACATCGGCACGGCGCCGAAGAAACCGGCCGGCAGGTTGAAGATCCCCATCGAAAAAGCGAATTTGCCGGCCTTTGCCTTGGCTAGCTGGGGGTTGCCGGTGAAAAGACTGGTGCAGGTTTCTGCCGTTCCGACACAGGCATTGCCGATAGTCAGCGGGATCTGCGGGAGAATCAGCATGATCAGAGCAGTCCGGAAATCTCCTGCAACAGGATTGATAAGCCGCATTTCGGTTGGCCCAAAAGACAACGAGAGTTTTGCAAATCCGCCCAAGGCCAACCCTGAGAGCACGCCAATGGCTAGAGCGACGAGGGCCGCTGGAAATTTACGGTTATCCAGCAACAGCAGGACGAGGCCGAATACCAGGATGCCAAGCAGCAGATTGACGGGAAGATCAGGGAGGTACGACGGGGCCCCTGACATGAAGACATTTTTGTGGATAATCAGCTCGAGGCCTTTCTTGAGGAAAAGAAGACCAAGCGTCAGTTGAATACCTCGGATGACTGCCTGGGAAAACAGCTTGGCCAGCCGGTCCATCATGCCTGTAAGCGAGACCACCAGCAGGAAGATGCCGAAAATGATCCCGGCCGCACCGATGACTGATTCGGTGATCACGGCAGGGTAGGCGATGGCGATAGCCCCGACTGCTTTCAACGGTTGTACCGGGATTGGCAGCCGATAATAGTATCCCGCCATGATGTAGAAGAGACCAAAGGCGAGAAATACAGAGGACGGGCTGAGATTGTTGATGAAAATCATGGCCACGACGATTGGCAGCAAGGTGCCGAGATCGCCGAAGGCCCCCGCCAGTTCAACCCGGTTGAAGTGCATCTGCCGGGAGGCGGAATGGGACCGATGTGTTTCGGGCTGGGCTGGATGTGCTTCGCCTGCTTGTTCCTCGTTCATTGCGGCGACCTCGCTGGTATGGAAATTGTTGCAAAGAGGAGCATGGCGGCAAATGTAACACGAATGTTGTAATTAGCGTGTCTGTTTATGTATACTGCTATCAAGCCGATCTTGTCAAGGTTTAAGCTGGCTATTCCGCCGAGTTGTACATAGAGTTGACACCGGAACACGTTGCTTCAAGAGGAGTAAAAAGACGGAGAGTTTCATGAACGATTATGATCGTGCTACCAGGCGGCTATCAGGTGGTCGCCTCACTCCGATTGCGGATTCCGAACGCTGTCTGGATGCACAGCAGCTGTATGACCTTGAACAGGCTTTTCGGCAATGGGCGCAGTCCTCCAGTCGGGTGAACATCCTGCGCGCACGGAAGCGGATTTTGCTGATATTCCTGATAATCAGGTACACTGGGGCTCGATTGAGCGAGACTCTCGGTCTTGACCTCGCTCAGGATCTCGATGACACAGCCCGTCAGGTCCGCTTCTGCAGGAAGCGTGGCGGTACCGATACCGGGTGCAGGATGGTGAGCATTCCCGCGGATATTTCAGCAGATATCAGAGCGATCGCATCTGAACTCAGCGCTATCTGGCCTGAAGAGGCGATGCTCCGTGTCGACCCGGCTCATATCCGCAAGAGCTTCTACAAGCGGGCAGAATCGATTGGCCTGCATAGCTCGCTCGGAGCGCCGGAATCGATCAGGAAGTCCCGGGCGGTTGAACTCATGCAGGACAACATGCCGCTGCAGGTCGTGCAGAAGATATTGGGCCAGTCAACACCCAACTTGACTGCTTCGCTGGTTGAATTTTCTGAAACTGAAATCAGCCAGGTTGCTCAATACTATGCCGATCGGGAGAGCAATCGCAAGACGAGCGCCCGGAATGCGTTTCATGGCAAGATCAGCTCTATCCAGAAAGGCAGCGTACAGACCGCTGTCGAGGTCATCACTCCAAGTGGTAACACCGTCACCTCGATTATAACAACCAATAGTCTGACGCGTATCGGGCTTCAACGTGGAATGCTTGTGACTGCGGAAGTGAAAGCGCCCTTTATTCAAATCTGCAGAAACCAGGACGCGCCACAGTGCTCGGCTGAGAATATGTTTCAGGGAATTGTCTGCAATGTCACAAAGAACCGGACAATGTCAGAGGTTGTGGCGCGGCTTGCCGACGAAACGGAACTGTGCGCGATTATTTCCGAAAAGAAGCGACAGGCCATGAATATTGTGGAAGGGGATATACTTTGGATGTTTTTCAACGGATTTTCAGTGGTTCTGCATGTTGACTGACCATGCGCAGATGCGACTGGCAGGCATGGTTTGGCTGCAACTGCTGGAGGCGATTCCAGTTTTCTGCACGAGCACCGGTGTCAATCTGTCGATGGCGTTGATCTCAGTTTGAATCGTCATTGAACATTTCCTTTGCAATACCAGGGATTTTCTCTGGTATTCCTCTCTGGATGTGCCCTGGCAGCAGGTTCGATAGTGCTGTGGACGGGTGACGGCAGGTTGCTGCTGAACGAACAGACCGAATGCTGATTGCCAGGGCGGATGTCTCTGGGAAGACATTCCTCAGGTGAGACT
Organism: uncultured Desulfobulbus sp.; assembly: GCA_964475345.1. Lineage (GTDB taxonomy): Bacteria > Desulfobacterota > Desulfobulbia > Desulfobulbales > Desulfocapsaceae > Desulfoprunum. Next base: position 819 of record CAYYWK010000353.1, on the reverse strand, counting down.
CACGAAGGCCGCTCCCCGCATATTTAGGGAGTCCAACCTCGCTCGACGCAGACTCGCTCCGCCTGGTCGTTTCCCTGGGACTCAATCATCAATACTTGCGTAAGTGAGAGAAATCTCAGCCTATCGGGGGATTTCTGTGCTGGCGTTTTCTGTCTGTGCAGCAGATCCTGAGGCGGTCTGAGGCGCTAATACCACAGGTCACTCCTGACTACAGGATATGACATGAAGCTGTGGCGCTGGAGTATCTGGAGACAGAAACTGCAAATTCAGCTGAACCAGCAGTGTCCAAAACCATCCGTCGTACTGTCGAGTGTCGAATGTTTCAACTTTGAATGCGTCTTGAGAAAATCCCTTAAAATTTCAATGGTTGTTGATAAGAATGCGTGTATTTCCAGCCTTTTACCTGCGACAATACTGCCTGGAGACCAGCCAGGTTATTTCTGTAAGAAATTAGTTAGAAAATTTCATTAAGAATTTTCTTAAGAACGCCTGGTGATGGTTTTCAAAGACAACGCTCAGTCAGCATTCTGATGATACCAGCATGGACGTCAGCACGAAGTATGGTTGATACCATGTTTCAAAGGAAATTAAAATGTTACCTGCAGTAGTCACGAAGAAAAGTATTGAGGAACGCGGTTTTCGAGCGATCGATTGCAACCATACTTCAGCAAGCGGTGTAAGCCATGCATATGAATCAGTGTGAAAATGAATTTTGGCAAGCATCAATGGGGTATCCGAGACCGGCTGACATGAACGCAACCGCTGCCGATCCGTATGTTGTCGGGCTGGGAGCCTCAGCGGGCGGTCTGGAGCCTCTTG
>CAYYWK010000352.1:0-4084 GCA_964475345.1 uncultured Desulfobulbus sp. | reverse complement strand
CCTCTGCGGAAGGCATACTCACCGGTCCCCCAAAAGCACTGGGAACGCCGAAACCCATGTCGTCCACGAGGACGATGAGCACGTTCGGCGCCCCATCGGGTGCTTTCACCTCGAAGCGGGGCGGCGGTGTGGCATTACGGGCGTCGAGTACGGTACTGTGGGGATAGTTTGGTTCGGGGAGCGGCAGCACTGTCCGATCCGGGAGCGTCTCTGCCGCTCCGGCCAGTCCCATCCCGCCCATCAGTAAAGCCCCTGCCGAAGCATATACCGATAACGATATCCGTCGGTGCTTCCTCCCTTTCATGCTTCCCCCTCCTCTTTTGAGATTGTAGGCCAAGATAGGCTGTCGGTTGTATATTAATCGCCTTGCCTGATTGTTAGAGTCACGCTAAACTCAAGAATTCCGAATCTAGCCAGAATCAAACATAAGCTCCCCAATAAATTATTCTCTGCAAGCAACACGATCTGAGCTTTTCTTGAACAATGATACCCAAGCCGTTCCTTTAATGCACGCGGCAAAGTCATATCAGGAAGCATTGAAATCGCTGATCTCTTTTATCCTTTATCGAGCGGTTCCCTCCCCGCTTGCTCAAGAAATACCATGCTTGTACCTGACTCGATACGCAAGTGAACAGAGTACCGTTTGACGGCAAGTTGTTTCTTGAAAATTGCTTTGTAAATTTAGGTGATTCATCCTTTGATGGAATATCACTAAGGATGCTGCAGGAACAACCTCTATCTCAAGCCCTTGCTGGTGATAAGATGGGGGAAGACTTCATGCTGAGTGACGGTTATATTACAAAGATGTTGAATGTGTCTGGACGAGCTGCACCGGAGCTTCAGGCTCTGTCGGCGAAAGACCGGATCTGGTTGGCCAAGAGAAATAGCTCGATGAGCGGTTCCACTCCAGTACAGCCAGTATGATACAGGTTGAATGAAGAGGATCTTGTCGGCCGACTGGACAATCAGTCGGCCTCATTGCACATGAGCCAGACGGCTCTACTGGCCAAGGGGGGGAAGTATGAAAAATAAGGCTATCATACCAATTGTCAGTTTGATTTTTGTGGGGGCCGCAAGCCTTGCTCATGCAGGAGGATTATATCTTTACGAAATAGGCACCGAGGATCTTGGACTTGCCGGTGCCGGAACTGCGGCGCGAGCCCAGGATGCGTCCACAGTCTTCAGCAATCCGGCCGGCATGGCCCGGCTCGACGGTAAACAGCTAACCCTTGGAGCCCAGGCCCTGTACGGAGACCTCCCCTACGAACTGGATCACCGTTATCTGGAAGGGCCGGGGAATGTGGTCGGCTGGCTGCCTGCGGCGAGTTCATTCTACAGCCACAGCATCAGCGATGACTTCAAGGTTGGACTTGCCCTGTACGGTAATTTCGGTCTCAGCCTGGGATTTGATGACAACTGGGCTGGCCGAAATCTCGTCACAGAGGCCACCATGATGGGCCTAACCTTGCAACCTGCCATGGCCTACCGGATCAGCAAGATGTGGTCTGTCGGTGCTGGCCTGGGTGCCAATTTAGGCGTGTTCTCTCTTTCCCGCGATAAGCTGCTCACCGGCGAAGAGGTTACCCTCGATGATACCGACTTGGCTCCCAACGCCAAGCTGGGTGTCATGTTTGAACCCTGTCAGTATGCCCGCCTTGGTCTGACCTATGCCAGCGAGGTTGATTATGAATTCGATGTCGATGCCAGCGGCAACTTGCCGGTGAGTGGAATGCCCTGGACATTGCCGGTTGACGCCTCGGTCGATGCCCCACAGCAGGTCATGCTCAGTACTGTGCTGGTGCTCAATGAGAAATGGTCTCTTCTTGGCAATATTGGCTGGCAGGACTGGAGTTCGTTCAGTGACCTGTCAGTGAACGTCGGGCCTGCAACGCGCTCCTCCAGTCTGGAGTTACAGGATACCTGGCATGGCGCCCTTGGTACCCAGTACCAGATGACAGCGGCTACCCGCCTGAATTTCGGAATCGCCTATGACACCAGCATGTACGAAAATCAGGATAAGACCTCGTTTACCATGCCTGCCGGGACTGCATGGCGTTTCGGCATCGGTGCGCAGCAGCAGCTCAACGAGAAGTCATCGGTTGGCGTGGCATTTGAATACCTGATGAGCGAGAGTGCAACTGTTCAGGCACCGGTGTTGGTTGCCGGCAGCTATACTGAGCCTGAGATGTTCTTTATGTCGGTTAATTACAGCTATCACTTTTAGCGAATTCTGTCCTCTCTGTGTCCGGTCAGACCCCTAAGTCTGGCTGGATACGGTTTCTCATAATCGGGTGACATGCAGGGAGCCGCCATCTTTATCGGTGCCAGTGGCATTGGTGTCCGCTGCAACTTGAGCCATTTCAGGCTGTCAATCTCTGTATTTCACCAAATATAGCTTATCCTTGGCAAGCCACCGGTCGGAATCAGATCCTACAACTTTATATTCTTCCCATTCATCTCCGGCAGCGGTTGGTGGCACTGCGCATCAATGAGCGGTGGGTGTACCAGTTTGTTGGTTTGCGCTCTGTCTCTTCGTGCTGTAACTCCCATCACTTTTTCAAGCTCCGCCTCCTCGTTGACACAGTCGAGGTGGAGGTGACAGACAGCAACTGCACCTGCTCAGGTGGAATTGTTCTCTTAAGAGGGTTCTACGCCAAAAATCTGCGGTTCCTTTCTGACGCGGCAGTTTTCTTTCAGCCAATTGGTGATGGTTGCCATTGTCTCATCGTCCCATACCCTGGCACCTGTGGGGCAACTCTTGACACAGGCACAACAGCGGATGCACGCTTCAGTTTTCGTCTTGACAACGTCATTGACAGCAATGGCAGCAGTCGGGCATACACCGGCACAGTTTCCGCAAAACGTGCAGATAGCAGCCCTTGTTACTGGAGTAACGGACATCGACCTCGGCCCACCTTCGTATGGAAACCGTCCAGGGATTCCCAAGTCAGGCAAGGCAGCTGATGAGTGCATCGTTTCTATTTTCTTTCTGATTCCAGCACCGAAAACCATCGCTTTCTCGATATCCAGCGCATCAGGTCGCCCCGTCGCGATTGGTGCCTGCGCTGATGCGAAAGAATGCTCACCGATGAATGCGCCTCCGGCAACCGGAAGAAATCCCAGTTCAACAGCCAGGTCTTTCAGTTCCAGCAGGGCATCTTCAAATTCACGATTGCCATAGACGACGACAACAACAGCCAGAGCATTTTCGCCTTTGATCAGCCTGAATCGTCTGATCGCCTCACCTGGAAGCCGCCCGCCGTAAACAGGCGCTCCCAGGACTATAAGTTCGTCTGCGCGGCATGTGAGAGGTTGCTTAATAGGGTTCGGAAGTGTCAGGTTGATTTGTTCCACACAGGTCCCGGCGATGCCGCGTGCTATGCTCTCCAAAACTCTCTGTGTGGTTCCGGTGGGTGAGAAATACATCAGTCTGATCTTGCTGAAATCCATTGGAAAACCTCATCTCAGGAGTTCTGGGCCGTTTCCTGAAAAGGGTGTTCAAATCAGGAAACCTGGTTCTTCAGACCGATTTTCAGGAAGTTGAAATACCTGTTCTGATGCAGCAATCTACCAAAGATTGTGTTTTCAGGCCATAGATGAACAAGAGAGGGTGCCCGGCAATTGAATGACTATCTTTTGCCGGGAGTTTTCAAGGGGACCTGTCTGAGACGTTCAGATGTGGTGCAGACCCGGATCACGCTGCCGTCTTATCAGTGTGCCTTCCTGCACGCCAGAACGCTTACGCAGAAGTACGGGCGATGCGCATGGGGGTGGAGGGTAGCGCCCTCTGCGCATCGCCCGCGAGCCGCTGGTGGAGAACCGCAGGCACCGGCTAATTCGCTGGAACAGGCACCGGGATGACGAGCTGGCCATCGGCCTCCGCCACGAAACTTTCACTGCTGCTGCTCGAACTGCCGTTGCTGTCCTTTTGGTCGATCTTGATGACGAGTTTCTTCACCGGCTGAAGCGGAAGTTTCATCTTGCCGGTTGGCCCGTCCATCGTCTCACCGGCCTTTTTGACATCATCGGCTGTGAGGTCTTCCAGGGTGATAGAAGATATATTTGTTCCCATTTCGGCCGTAGC
>CAYYWK010000351.1:0-4087 GCA_964475345.1 uncultured Desulfobulbus sp. | reverse complement strand
AATAGCAGGATAAAGATATGAATGTTTTAACTATTTATACACCGTGTCAATAACTCGGCCAGCGTCTTTTCTCCTGTCATTGCCGCCAACGCCACTTTTGCCTTGAATGCCGGAGAGTGCTTCCTTCGTGTTCGTTTTGCCATTTTCTGCTCCTTGTTTGACCCATTGCTGGGGGCTATTGGTAGCAGATTTTCCACTTAACGGCTTGTTCAAATTTCCGGGACCACTTCCCTGAAGCCGGGGCCGCGGTATGACCTGCAATCAAAGGCGATCATGTACACCCAGTTCTGTTTCCGTCGACATCGACTGAACGTTCGCTGACCCGATAAGTCAACGTGTATCTCGCGTCTCCGACGATGCCTTCGTCGGCGTGAAAGGTCATGGGCAAATCGGTGTCGAAGTAAGGCATCCTGCTGTCTATCAACAACCGCACTTCTCCGAAAAAATCCGAGCGGGTACTGTCATCGTGTTCCCAGAGCTGAATCTGTGAAAAATCGGAAACAGGGACACGGATGCCAAGCTGGATTGTCGAGTCACTCCTCATCCTGCGAGGTTCGAACATGCGTACGCCGTCCACCTTCAGGTACACATAGTCTTTCCACTCCTGGGCGTTATGGCAGTGCAGACTCACCAGTTCCAGGCAATACTGTTTTTGGCCTGGTGTAACATCCTCCATTCCCGCCACTTCCAGCATATCGAAATGCAGCCGGTAGTGACGTCCACGACGGCCGTAGCTTGCCACCCTCGGCAGATCCAGGACAGATCTGCCAACATTGCAGCGTACCGTGTGATCGCTCTCGACACCCTCGGCAGCCTCGCCGTCAAGCAGGCGGATGCCGCCGATCTGCTCGTCCCCGGAATTTTCCTCGCTAGGATCGTAGTCGTCTTCTCTCAGTGCAATAACAATCTCGTTGCCCACCAGATCGGTCGTAAGGTTGACAAGGCTGGCAGTATCACCATCACGCATTTTAAAGGGCCCGATCGTGGTCCACTCTTTGGCGTCCTCAACCTTGATGCACAGATACGGTTCCTCTGTCTGCTCCCCGTCCTTGGTCCGGATGCACTCCAATAATTGCAGTAACACTCGCATGCAGATCCTCCATTAGGCAACAGGATGGACACGATAGGTCAGCATGTAGCGCGCAGACCCGACAATGCCAGCATCAGCACTGAACCATTGCTCGAGATCTTGCCCCATGCCCTCTTCGTCCAATCTGGCAGGATGCAGCCAGAAGACACCCAGGTGGTCTGAATTATAGCGATCGGCTTCCCACAGATCAATCTTCGCCGGTTCGCCGACCTCAAGGGGTCTGCCCACGAGGATGATGAAGACGGTCTCTCCAGTGCGCATAGGCATTGACGAGGTTACCACCCGATCGTCGACGGTGATATACACCCCGTCAGTTCGTTCCTGGGCGTCTTGACAGTGGAGGCTGACGAGTTCGAGAATCCAGCGTTGCGGAGCCGCAGCGTCCTCTTGAACCTCGTAGGTGATGCTGTAGCAGGTCGCATCGTGTCCGCCAATTTCAGATGGCAGGTAAACTGTAAACGTCCCCCGGGGGGCGCTGGCGTCTACGGCGAAGCTCCCCAGGTCGTCATCTCGGCCGACCCTGTCGGCTTCCCGTAGCCGGATATCGACCCTGCCACGGGGGTAGACGAACGTACGATTGATGGCAGCCGTGTCCCCATCGCGCATGTGGCCCGGGCTCCAGCGGCCCAATGGGGTGCTTCCCTGCGAGAAAAGCAGGTACGGTTCGTCAGTGAGTTCGGCCGTTGTGTTGATGCACGTCATCGCCTTGATGATAAGTCTCATGGGGTCAGCCTCCCTTGCGCAGGTCTGCACCGCCGAAGCGGACCTTCTGATGCCTGGAGATGTCAGGGCAAGGAGTGCCCCGCCAACCGGCCCTTCATTCCGCCGGAACGCGACATCACCAACCCGCTCGATTCAGAGTTTCTCCAGATGCTTGGAACGTCCATTTCCGGAGGTATTTTGAGAGAAAATCTCCTCCACACCGTGAACATCGTGAAACGTAACTATCCGATTATTTGTAATGAGTGGTCGCCGCGACGCATGCGTTCTATTTCCGATGTCCCGACTCGTTTTCAGTGATGTCTCCTGGTTGGTCACTTTGCGGGATGCTTGCAAACAGCTTTCAATCGCGCGCGAGCATACTGTGATTATCGTTCATGCACCCTGGAGAAGGTCATGGACAGCCTGTGAAAAAAGGCTTTGGCGACCAATGGAATTTCCCGACCTTTGAAGAATTTGGTTAGGTGCAGAAGCAATTTTTGCTGCGACTCTTTGTTTGTCCCAGTCGTGATGCTCAGTCGCTTACGAAAAGTGCAGGCTGTTTGAAGAGCAGCGAACAGCAGATGACGTCACCGAAGTAATACCTGGCGGTCAATCAAGACAGGGCTACGAAAAACCCTGTCCTGATTATTTGCCGTAACTCTAGGGTCATGCTGTTTTTTTCCTTCGTGCGACACTGACCAGACCGGTCAAGCCTGCGCCAAACAAGACCATGGTTGCTGGTTCGGGAACCGGCCCGGGGGTGTTGAGCTCAATGGTTCCGTCACTAAAAGAGGCAAGGAGATATGAGTTTGCCTCATTTCCAACATCAAAATGAATTGTGCCGAAGCCCAGGAGATCGCCGGGATCAAAACCGAGGAAGGCATCGACTCGCAATTCACCTCCCAGGAGATTCAGTTGTACTCCCTCTCCCAGTGTAAATGAATCCCAACCGAAAACAGAACCAGCAGGTCCCATTTGGAAATCGTGCATGCCTGCACCGGTGAACTCGAGATTAGCCTTCTCTGTATCCCAACCTCCATTAGTACTGAAATTCAGAAATGAACCGGAGATCGAGAAGAGATCGCCATCCCCGCCCCGCAGAAAACCTGTCGCCTCGATAATCAAATCGGCAAAAAAGTTGCTTGAAGGGTCACTGATATACTCCCCGGTATTGGTGAATGTTCCGGTATAGCTCACAGTTGTATTTGTCACCTTGAAAGTGCCGCTGTTGGTTACATCACCATCGACAACCCTGGTACCGTCGCCGCTCAGATTCACGGTGCTGCCGGCATTGTTGATGATACCCGCGGTGAGATCGCCCCCGGAATAATTGAGGGTGCCCGTTCCTCCTTGGACTCCGACGTTAATGGTGCCGTTTACTTGCAAATCTCCGCCATCCCGCAGATTGAAAACGCCGGTACCGACAATGCCGATGTTGAGGTTGTTCTCTACTTCAAGTGTTCCTCCTTCGAGGGCATACGTTCCATTTCCCATGTAATCTTGAATTATTCCACCGGGGAGCGTGACACGTTGGCCACCGAGGTTGAGATAGTCGACTGTCGCTGCGCCTCCGGATTGATAAAAATTCCCAATTCCTTGTCGCCCGACGCGCACACTGTTGACATCAAATACTCCTTCCTGCAAATAATAGACACCCTCGCCACTGCCGCCATCTCCGACAGCGAGGACATTGCCAGAAATGAACGTTCCGCCGGTCTGGGTGAACGTTCCCAGGCCTCCTCTGCTGATTGCTGTATAGTACGCTTCCACCCTTCCATCTTTGAGGTTGAAGGTACCTGTGCCATTGTCGCCGACCGCCAATATTCCCCCAACGAATAGCGAAGACCCTGGGCCGCTGAGGGTGTACGCACCAGTGGTGTCCAGGTATTTAGCAATAGAGAGATTGTTGGTGACATTAACCGTGCCGTCTGATTGGTCGACCCCACCCTTGTTGCGATTGCCGGCGATAAGATCATTTCCCACCGCTAAATTGCCGCCGTTCATCGCATACCATCCCTCTCCGGGCAGGGGCTTGTCCTCTCCATCCAGCACGCCACCCAGGACCAAGTCTGTGGAAACGGTGATAGAGCCACTCTGCTGCTGAAATGTACCTACTCCGCCCGGGCCGACCCAGATTCTTGCTGCATTCAGGGTGCCGTTCGTGAAAGTGTAAGTCCCTTCACTGCCAACTTCCTGGCCGATGCTCAACCTGGTTGCTACCGTGTTTGTTCCCCCATTCTGGGTGAACGTCCCTGAGCCTTCCATGCCGATTCGTTCAAATTCAGCCGACAGATT
>CAYYWK010000350.1:0-4092 GCA_964475345.1 uncultured Desulfobulbus sp. | reverse complement strand
TGGGAAACTGATCGGTGTCCTGGGGATCGGTCGCGATATCACCGAGCGCAAGCAGGCTGAGCAAGCGCTTCGAGAGTCTCAAAAGTTCAATCAGCAGATCATTCAGAGTGCGAAGGAAGGGATAATCGTCTACGGCCCTGATTTACGCTATCAGGCCTGGAATCCCTTCATGGAACATTTGACCGGCATACCGGCAGGCGAGGCGTTGGGCAGGCACCCGCTTGAGGTGTTCCCGTTCCTGCAGGAGGTGGGGGGTATTGAACGTTTGGAAAAAGTGCTTGCCGGAGAAAGCGTCAATTCCATCGAGTTCCCGGTGTATGTCAAGAGTACCGGGAAATCTGGCTTGGTCAGGGACAACAGCGCTTCTTTTCGCAATGAACAGGGGGAGATTGTCGGAGTAATAGGAATCGTCAGCGACATCACCGAGAGCAAGAGGTTGGAGGAAGAACAGAAGAAGCTCCAAGCCCAACTGCAGCAGGCACAGAAAATGGAAGCCATCGGTACCCTGGCCGGTGGCATTGCCCATGATTTTAACAATATTCTTGGGGCTATCCTTGGCTATGCGGAAATGGCTCAGGAAGACAGCCCGAGCGGATCGATGCTGAGAAGAGATATTGACCAGATTGTCAGGGCAAGCCACAGGGCCAGAGAACTCGTCAAGCAGATCCTCGCCTTCAGCCGACAGGTGGAAGCCGACCATACGCCGCTGCAGCCGGCGATTATTATCCTTGAAGCCATAAAAATGCTGCGCTCCTCACTGCCTTCGACCATTGACATAAAGCAGAATATCGATATGGATGCAGGGCTTGTCCTGGCCAGTCCCACGCAGATTCACCAGATTGTCATGAATCTCGGCACCAATGCCTTTCATGCGATGGAAGAGACAGGCGGCACCTTGGCCATCTCTTTGGAGAGAGTAACCCTTAGCGAAAAAGATATCGTCGGCAAATCGGATGTGCAACCGGGAGATTTTGTCCAGCTATCCGTCAGTGACACTGGACCAGGGATAGCTCCCGAGCTTTGGGACAAGATATTCAACCCTTATTTTACCACGAAAGAGATCGGCAAGGGGACCGGCATGGGGCTTGCCATCATCCACGGCATAGTCAAGAGTTATGGCGGGTGGGTCTCTTTTCAAAGCCATCCTGGTAAAGGCTCTGTTTTCCAGGTATTGCTGCCGGTGATGACAGAGAGGGTTGTGACCGAGAAAACACCGGAAGAGACCTTTCGCTATGGCAACGAGCGGATTCTCTTTATTGATGATGAGGAGATTCTTGCGGAAATGGGCAAGAGTATGCTCGAGCGACTCGGGTATCAGGTAACGGTCCAGTCAAGCAGCCTCGAAGCTCTGAGAACTTTTCAGAATCAGCCGGATACCTTTGATCTGGTCATCACCGACCAGACCATGCCGGGCATGACCGGCAGCGACCTCGCCCGCCGCATCCTGCAGATACGCCCCTTCATGCCGATCATCCTTTGCACCGGTTACAGCAGCATCATAACCGAAGAAAAGGCGAAATCACTGGGAATCAAAGGGTTTGCCATGAAGCCACTGGCGAGGAAAAGTCTTGCGCTGCTCATCCGGGAAGTGCTTGATGGAGGTCAACCGCTCTCATAGCAATCAAGCCATGCCCACATCAGTTTCAAATCTCATTTTCAGAACAGATTTTTCCTGAGTTCCTGCACAGAGATGCAGCCTCGACCTGTGCTCGTCGACATACCGGTTGTTCATCGGGCAACCAGGTATCTCCCGTGGAATGTATTCCAATCCGTATTCCTGCAGATACCCAAGATTCGCTATGGCAAGAACTGGTAGATGAGCACTCCTGAGAGGCAGATTTCTTCCTGACTACACTCCCTGCCTGGGCAACAGGAGTCGTGGTCTGAGCCGGAAGCCAGTTCGGTTCAGTTTCGGGCCGGCATCTCAAAGTCCCTCAACAGTATATCAGATGGAAACTATAGGTGTTTTCCCGTATTTTCCATGTTGGAGCGGGAGATGCCGAGCGGTTTCATGAGAAACTCCCTCAAATGTTCATGTGACAAAACTCGATCGATTACAAATATTTGAATGATAAAGCGATTGAGCTGAAAAAAAATGATTGACACAACTTTGACAAAGGAAGCTGCTTGTGAATTAATATTAAGAATCTTTTATGAATGCGATTCTCAGTATTTAAGAAAACAGCAGGCTGGGATTCAGCAGGGAAGGGGATAAGCGAACAGGTTGCTTGTGTCTGATACGTGCTTTCCAAAGATAATATCCGATACGTGCTGGTCGTGTCGAAGTTGAGGCAGAAACCGCTGCCTGGCGCTAGTTGTCGTCAGGTAGAGACGAACAATCATCAAGAGGAGGGAAAAAGCTATGACATTGCAAATGGGTAGGCATCTTCTCAAGGCTCTCGCAACGGTTGCCGGCGTTCTCGTTTTAGCAGGTTCGGCAATGGCGGAAGAGGTAAAGATTGGCACCGGCGCTGCAGCGACTGAAAATATCTTCAATAAAATCAAGGAGCCTATGGAGCAAGCCAATGGCGTCAAACTGACAGTCATTTCCAGTGGCCCCGTGCAGGCATTGAAGGATCTGGATGCCGGGACAATAGATGCTGCGGTAGGTGGCGTCACCTTTCCGGACTGGATGGCGATGATGGAAAAGGAAGGCTATGCGATTGCCGATAAATCCGCATATAAAAACAGAGTTATCGGCAAGGATATCGTCAAGGTCATCACTAATAAGGACGTGCCGGTTTCAGCACTTTCCAAGGAACAGCTGGTGGCGATCTTTACCGGTAAAGCGAAAAACTGGTCTGAGGTCGGAGGGCCGGACAAACCTGTGGTGCTCATCCTGGGAAGCAAAATTCCAGGCACTCAAAACGTCTTTCAGAAGCAGATTCTCAATGGTGAAGCCTATGCCACCACAGGCGTTGTGGAAGGGACTGACGCAGCAGACCTCAAGGCAAAAGTGATCGCCACTCCTGGCGGTGTTTCCCTGGCAGCTTTGGCGCAGATCGACGACACGGTCAACGGTCCGTCCATCCCCGAGGTGGGAAGGCCCATCACCCTGATTACCAAGGGGGCCCCTGCGGGTGGCTTACAAAAAATGTTGGAGTACATCAGTGGCGATGGCCAGAAATATATCGTGAAGTAACGAGGCTGATGCTCTCACCCCGCGCTCCGGCAAGCCGCCGGGGCGCGCTGGGCATGAAAGGATATCGGGTCGGGCCCTGCATATCACTGGAACAAAACTGCGGGCCTGTATTTCTGCTTGTTGCAACGGGAGGAGCGGAGAACACCATGGCAAAGCTCGGTTTTAAAACGTTGAGGGGAAAGATCCTTGCTGCAACGGTCTCGGCGACGGCGATTCTGCTCCTGTCCCTGGGCGCATTCATGATGATCCGCAGCAGCAATCTGATGCAAAAAGCCTTGGAATTAAAGGCCCATTCACTTATTTCCCTCGCCGAGCAGGTTGGCATTCCCTATATCAACAATTATGATTTTCCAGCTCTCGATGCCCTGGTGAAGGAAATCGTCAAGGATCAGGAGGTGGAATGGTTGGTTTTCTATGATGCGAAAGGAGCCGCACTCACAAAGAACAGTCAGGAAGAGCCCGCAACCCCGCAATCCGTCCTGATAGAAAAAGACCTGGTTGTCCCGGACGGCAAGGAAGTTGTCGCCCGCCTCAAATTCAGTTACAGCACCCAGTTGGTCTCAGCGCAACGAAAAAGCGACATGGTGGCCACGGCAGCATCGATTTTACTTGGCGGTGCCTTCATGACCATGCTTATGGCCTTCATGATCTCCCGCGGTATCACCGCTCCGGTCGCCAAGGTCGTACAGATGATCGAAGAGATCAGCAAAGGCAGACTGAATATGCGGCTCAAACTCGACAGTCAGGATGAAATCGGCCAGATGGCCAAAACGATGAACCAGTTTGCCGACCAGATGCAGGCCGAGATGGTGACAGGCCTCGAGAAACTGGCGGCCGGCGACCTGACCTTCACGCCGACTCCCCATGATGACCAGGATGTTATCGGCAATTCTCTGGCTAAAACCTTTGAGGACCTGAACCGTATCGTCAGTGAGATATCGATGGCGACG
>CAYYWK010000349.1:0-4101 GCA_964475345.1 uncultured Desulfobulbus sp. | reverse complement strand
ACGAACTGCACAGCCACCCGCTCATCGTCCTGGTCTTCAGCACCATCATCTTCCTGGTGTTTGTCGTCCACATCGGGCTCGGGCTCTTTCTGTTTTTCGAAAACCGCCTGGTCTCTCCTTCCCGCTACGCCGTTGAAAAGAAACAGGCAACGAACTCCTTTGCCGCCTCGACGATGCCCTATACTGGCCTCCTCATCCTGCTGTTCGTGCTGGTCCATGTCTTCAACTTCGGTTTTGGGCCGGATGACGTGCCGATCAGCGAAACGGTGAAGATCGTGCTCAGCGGGTTTTTCTACGGGCTCTTCTATCTCGCCGCCTTCATCGTCCTGGCGATTCATCTCATCCATGGCTTCTGGAGCATGCTGCAGACCTTCGGCGTCAACCACCACCGATATACTGTCCTGATCGCAAGGCTTACCTTTATCATTCCGGGCTTTTTTCTCCTGCTTTTCGGCGGGATTGCCCTGTACTTCATGTCCGGCGCAGGAGCTTCATACTAGGCAGACGCTGAGCCGCGGACTGCACCAGCCATCGCACGACCGATACCAAAGGAATGAACGATGAAACTCGACGCACGCATACCTTCGGGAGAATTGGCCCAGAAATGGGATAACCACCGCTTCTCCAGCAAGCTTGTCAACCCGGCCAATCGCAGGAAATTCACGGTCATCGTCGTCGGCACCGGGCTGGCCGGGGCGTCAGCCTCGGCGACTCTCGCTGAGCAGGGATACAATGTCAAGACCTTCTGCATCCAGGACAGCCCGCGGCGCGCCCACTCGATTGCCGCCCAGGGCGGGATCAACGCCGCCAAGAATTATCAGAACGATGGTGATTCAATCTTCCGGCTGTTCTACGATACGATCAAAGGCGGTGACTTCCGAGCCCGCGAGGCGAATGTCTATCGCCTGGCCCAGGTCAGCGGCAGCATCATCGACCAGTGTGTCGCCCAGGGCGTGCCATTTGCCCGTGAGTATGGCGGGACCCTGGCTAACCGCTCTTTCGGCGGCGCCCAGGTTTCCAGGACCTTTTACGCCAGGGGTCAGACCGGCCAGCAGCTCCTGCTCGGCGCCTATGGTGCCCTTTCGCGGCAGATCCACACCGGCAAGGTGCAGATGTTCAGCCGCCGGGAGATGATGGACCTGGTAGTCATCGATGGCAAGGCCCGCGGCATAACTGTCCGTAACCTCATCAGCGGCGAACTAGAGAGCCACGCCGCCGATGCGGTGGTGCTTGCCACCGGCGGCTACGGCAACGTCTATTTTCTTTCCACCAATGCCATGGCCTCGAACGTTACCGCTGCCTGGCGCGCCTGCAGGCATGGCGCCGGTTTTGCCAATCCCTGTTTCGTGCAGATCCACCCCACCTGCATCCCCGTCCACGGTGACTACCAGTCGAAACTGACCTTGATGAGCGAGAGCCTCCGTAACGACGGCAGGGTCTGGGTCCCGGCCAAACAGGGCGACCAGCGACCACCAGCTGCCATCCCCGAAAGCGAACGCGACTACTACCTTGAAAAGAAGTACCCCAGTTTCGGCAACCTTGTCCCCCGTGATGTCGCGTCCCGCAATGCCAAGGAACAATGCGATGCCGGCAAGGGCGTCGGCGGTACCGGGCTCGCGGTTTATCTGGATTTTGCCGAGGCCATCAAACGTGACGGTGAGGCAACGATCCTCAAGAAATACGGCAATCTCTTTCAGATGTACGAAAAGATTACCGCCGCCAACCCTCTCAAGGAACCGATGACGATCTATCCGGCGGTGCACTACACCATGGGCGGGTTGTGGGTCGACTACAACCTGATGACCACCATCCCGGGCCTGTTCGCTATCGGCGAGTGCAATTTTTCAGACCATGGAGCCAACCGTCTTGGCGCCAGCGCCCTGATGCAGGGACTCGCCGACGGCTATTTTGTCATCGCCAACTCCATTGCGGGGTATATCGGGGCGACACCGCTGGAAAAGGTCAGCGACACCGCACCAGCCTTCGATGATTCCCGGAAAGAAGTAGCCGACCGTATTCACCGCCTCCTGCGCAACACCATGAAGGGGCCGGCCGGCAAGGTCACCGTCGACGAGATTCACAAGGAACTGGGTCGCCTGCTCTGGGATAACTGCGGCATGGCCAGAAACAGGCAGGGGCTCGAATCGGCGCTTTCCCAGCTTCCAGATATCCGCGACAGATTCTGGAATGACGTGTATATCCCCGGCAATGCCACCGATATCAACCAGTCGCTGGAACGGGCCGGCCGTGTTGCCGATTTCCTCGAGTTTGCCGATATGATGATCCGCGACGCGCTGGCCCGCGAAGAATCCTGCGGCTGCCACCTGCGCGAGGAAAGCCAGACCGCCGAAAATGAAGCCCTGCGCGACGATACGAACTATTCCCACGTCTCCGTCTGGGAGTTTTCCGGAGTAAACGAGCCGCCCGTCATGCATACGGAACAGCTGGTCTTTGAAAATGTCCAGCCGAGCCAGCGCAGCTACAAGTGACCTTGAAGCGCGAGGAATTCTTTACGAAACCAACCTCTACGGAATACAACGATGAGTAGCATTAATCTCACCCTGCAGATCTGGCGCCAGAAGAACAACGATTCCCTCGGTCAACTGGAGACCCACTCCCTGTCCGGAATCAATACCGACATGTCCTTTCTCGAAATGCTCGATGTGCTGAACGAGAAATTGACGAAAGAAGGCAGGGAACCAGTCGCTTTCGACCACGACTGCCGGGAAGGCATCTGCGGCATGTGCGGGGCCGTCATCAACGGCATCGCACACGGGCCTGAACGCGAAACAACTCTTTGTCAGCTGCACATGCGCAATTTCCGCTCCGGTGACACGCTGGTCATCGAACCGTTCCGTTCCCGGGCCTTTCCGGTGCGCAAGGATCTGATGGTCGACCGCTCGGCCTTCGACCGCATCATCCAATCCGGCGGGTATGTATCGGTCAATACCGGCGGGACGCCAGACGCCAACAGTATTCCCATCCCCTCCCAGACCGCCGAACTGGCAATGGACGCCGCCGCCTGCATCGGTTGCGGGTCCTGTGTCGCGAGTTGTCCGAACGGGGCAGCGATGCTGTTCACCAGCGCCAAGATCTCCCAGCTCTGCCTGTTGCCGCAGGGGCAACCGGAACGCAAGCGCCGGGCCCTGGCGATGGTCGAGACCATGGATCGCGAAGGCTTCGGCAACTGCACCAACGCCAGGGAATGCGAGGCGGTCTGCCCGAAAGGAATCTCCATCCGCAATATAGCCCGCCTCAATCGTGAATTTCTTGCCGCCAGCCTGTTTGAGGGATAATATCCGGCCTCTTTTTTCCGGTACCTGCTCTGGTGCAGCAATAGGGCCGATAGCGCAAGAACTCCCGCATTTCAAGGCCGTCTGCCATGCAGTATGATGTTATCATTGCCGGGGCTGGTCCGGCAGGACTGGCGTGCGCCTGCGCTGCAGCGAGAGGCGGCTTGCGCGTCCTCGTCCTTGAGAGAAAACCCTTTCCCGGCCCGAAGGTCTGTGCCGGCGGCATCACCTGGAGCGGACTGATCAACAGGATTCCCGGGTTCCTCGAGGAGAGGCGTTTTTCACAGCAGTACATACACACCCCGTACCAGCAGGTATGCATAGCATCAGCCAACCCGATTATCGCCACGGTCAACAGGGAGAACCTCGGCCGATACCTGGCCGGAGCGGCGGTCGCTGCAGGGGCTACGGTCATTTCCTCGGCGACGGTCAAAACCCTGGGTGAAGGCTGGGTACGGTTCAAAAAGCAAGAAAGCCGCAGCGACGAAACAGCCCAGTATCGATTCCTGGTGGGGGCGGATGGGTCCGCCTCCCTGGTCCGCCGCTTTCTGAAGATCCCGGCCGTGCATCTCGGGATCGGCATCCATCACCAGATCCCCGGGGGGCGCGAAAGGATGGAGTGGCACCTGGCCCCTGCGCTGTTCGCAAGCGGCTACGGCTGGATTTTTCCCCACCGTGAATCCACTTCTGTGGGAGCTTACGCCTGCGCTGCGGTGCTCAGAGCGGCCGAACTGCAGCGCGCCCTGCGACAGTGGGCGCACGGCTTGGGCATTGCCCTCGACACGACGCCGCAGCGGGCCGAACTGAT